>NZ_BAABCQ010000125.1:0-24134 GCF_039539045.1 Streptomyces marokkonensis | reverse complement strand
CTTTCCAGGTTCTCGCTTTCGCGTTTCCCTTTCCGGCGGTTCCGACTCTATCAGAAGTTCTGAGTCGGATTTCCCGCCCTCCTGGGCCGGCTCCGATCCACGAAGTGATCGGGTGCCCGTCCGAGCGGAGATGTAAACGTACTGGAGCGGGGCGCCTCGATGCAAATCGAGGCGCCCCGCTCCAGGTTGGCGCTGTCGGAGGTCCGACGGCCCGTCAGACCTCCACGACGACAGGGAGGATCATCGGCCGGCGTCGGTACTGGTCCGAGACCCACTTGCCGAGCGTCCGGCGCACCAGCTGCTGGAGCTGGTGCGGCTCGACGACGCCGTCCTGGGCCGAGCGTTCCAGTACTTCCGTGACCTTGGGGAGTACCGCGGCGAAGGCGGAGTCCTCGATGCCCGAGCCCCGTGCCTGGACATGCGGACCACCGGTGATCTTGCCGGTGGACGAGTCGATGACCACGAAGACCGAGATGATGCCCTCGTCGCCGAGGATCTTGCGGTCCTTGAGGGCCGGCTCGCCCACGTCGCCGACCGAGAGGCCGTCGACGTACACGTAACCCGCCTGGACCTTGCCGGAGATCTTCGCCTTGCCCCCGACGAGGTCGACGACGACGCCGTCCTCGGCGATGACGATGCGGTCGTGCGGGACGCCGGTCAGGGCACCCAGCTCGGCGTTGGCCCGCAGGTGACGCCATTCGCCGTGGACCGGCATCAGGTTCCTGGGCCGGCAGATGTTGTAGAAGTACAGCAGCTCGCCGGCCGAGGCGTGGCCCGAGACGTGAACCTTGGCGTTGCCCTTGTGGACGACGTTCGCGCCCCAGCGGGTCAGACCGTTGATCACGCGGTACACCGCGTTCTCGTTGCCCGGGATGAGGGACGAGGCCAGGATCACCGTGTCGCCGTTGACGATGCGGATCTGGTGGTCACGGTTGGCCATGCGGGACAGGGCGGCCATCGGTTCGCCCTGGGAGCCCGTGCAGACCAGGACCACTTCGCTGTCCGGCAGGTCGTCGAGCGTCTTGACGTCCACGACGAGGCCCGGCGGAACCTTCAGGTAGCCGAGGTCCCGGGCGATGCCCATGTTGCGGACCATGGAACGGCCGACGAAGGCGACCCGGCGGCCGTACTCGTGAGCCGCGTCCAGGATCTGCTGGATGCGGTGGACGTGGCTGGCGAAGCTCGCCACGATGATCCGCTTGCGGGCGCCGGCGAAGACCTGGCGCAGGACGTTCGAGATGTCCCGCTCGGGCGGGACGAACCCGGGGACCTCGGCGTTCGTCGAGTCCGAGAGGAGGAGGTCGATGCCCTCCTCGCTCAGTCGCGCGAACGCGTGCAGGTCCGTGAGACGGCCGTCCAGCGGAAGCTGGTCCATCTTGAAGTCGCCGGTGTGGACGGCCATGCCCGCGGGGGTGCGGATGGCGACGGCCAGGGCGTCCGGGATGGAGTGGTTGACCGCGACGAACTCGCAGTCGAAGGGGCCGATGCGCTCGCGGTGCCCCTCCGTCACCTCGAGGGTGTACGGACGGATGCGGTGTTCCTGGAGCTTGGCCTCGATGAGCGCGAGGGTCAGCTTGGAGCCGATCAGCGGGATGTCCGGCTTCTCGCGGAGGAGGAAGGGGACGCCGCCGATGTGGTCCTCGTGACCATGGGTGAGGACGATGCCCTCGATGTCGTCGAGGCGGTCCCGGATGGACGAGAAGTCCGGCAGGATCAGGTCGATTCCGGGCTGCTCCTCCTCCGGGAAGAGCACTCCGCAGTCGACGATCAGCAGACGGCCCCCGTACTCGAAGACCGTCATGTTGCGGCCGATCTCACCGAGCCCGCCAAGGGGTGTGACCCGCAGGCCACCCTTGGGGAGCGCCGGGGGACGGCCCAGTTCAGGATGCGGATGACTCAAAAGACTCTCCTCACCACACGCGCCACGTACCGGTGGGCACGTGGCGCGCATGACGTTCGTGCGTAAGCAGTTGTCGTATGGGTGGCGCGGGCACCGGTGGCCCGCTTATTCAGTTGTGAAGTCCGGTCGTACGGCTGGTACCGCTCGTGTGGCTTGTGCGGCTCGTACGGATCACGCGGTGGTGCGGTCGTGCGAAGTCTGTTGTCAGAGCTGTACCCCGCCCGCGGCAAGATCGATCTTGAGCTGCTCGGTTTCCTCGGACGTGAGGCCGACCATGGGCGCGCGCAGCGGTCCGGCGGGCAGTCCCAGAAGGGCGAGCGCGGCCTTGGTGGTCATGACGCCCTGGGTGCGGAACATGCCGGTGAAGACCGGGAGCAGCTTCTGGTGGATCTCCAGTGCCTTCTGCACGTCGCCCGAGACGTGCGCGTCCACCATGGACCGCAGTTCGGGGGTGACGACGTGGCCGACGACCGAGACGAAGCCGACCGCGCCCACGGAGAGCAGCGGCAGGTTCAGCATGTCATCGCCGGAGTACCAGGCGAGACCGGAGCGCGCGATGGCCCAGCTCGCGCGGCCGAGGTCGCCCTTGGCGTCCTTGTTCGCGACGATCCGCGGGTGCTCCGCGAGGCGGACCAGCGTTTCCGTGTTGATCGGGACACCGCTGCGTCCGGGGATGTCGTAGAGCATGACCGGCAGCTCGGCGGCGTCGGCGATGGCCGTGAAGTGCTGGTACAGGCCCTCCTGCGGGGGCTTGTTGTAGTACGGCGTGACGAGCAGGAGGCCGTGTGCGCCGGTGCGCTCGGCGACGCGGGCCAGCTCGATGCTGTGCTGGGTGTTGTTCGTGCCGACTCCGGCGACGACGTGTGCCCGGTCGCCGACGGCCTCCAGGACCGCTCGTACGAGGTCCGCTTTCTCCGCGTCGCTGGTGGTGGGGGACTCGCCCGTGGTGCCGTTGACGATCAGGCCGTCGTTGCCTGCGTCCACCAGGTGGGCGGCGAGCCGCTGCGCGCCGTCGAGGTCGAGTGCGCCGTCCGCCGTGAAGGGCGTGACCATGGCGGTGAGGACCCGCCCGAAGGGGGTCTGCGGAGTGGAGGTCGGAGCCATGGGTTACACGCTACTCGTTGCTCAGGGCGGGGTCTGCCCTCGGGGGAGGCGGCAGGTGGGACGAGGAGTGGAGCCCGGCACTGCCTGCTCGGGGGTTCAAGCAGTGCCGGGTCCCTTTGATCAGGCTAGATGAACTTCTCCAAATGCCGCAATACGGACACTTCGCGCGGCTGATGCGCACATCTGTGCCCGACCGGGCACCGAAGGCGCGTTACGGCGCCACGCGTCCGTTGGCGTTGAAGGCCGCGTGGGTGAGCGGCATGAGCCGTGCCCACTCCTCTTCCATCTTCTGGCCGACCATCTCGATCTCCCGCTGCGGGAAGGAGGGGACCTTGGCCAGCTCGTGCTGGGTGCGCAGGCCGAGGAAGTGCATCATCGAGCGCGCGTTGCAGGTGGCGTACATGGACGAGTACAGGCCGACGGGGAGTACCGCGCGGGCCACCTCGCGGGCGACGCCGGCGGCGAGCATCTCCTGGTACGTGCGGTAGGCCTGGCGGTAGGAGTCCTCCATCGACCGGCTCACCAGATCGTGCTGCTCGGTGGTGCCCTCGACGAAGACGTACTTGCCCGGGCGGCCCTGCTGGACCAGCTTGCGGTCCTGACCCGGCACGTAGAAGACCGGCTGGAGCTCCCGGTAGCGGCCCGACTCCTCGTTGTAGGACCAGCCGACGCGGTGCCGCATGAACTCGCGGAAGACGAAGATCGGGGCACTGATGAAGAAGGTCATCGAATTGTGCTCGAACGGGCTGCCGTGCCGGTCCCGCATGAGGTAGTTGATCAGGCCCTTCGAGCGCTCCGGGTCCTTCTTCAGCTCGTCCAGGGACTGCTCCCCAACGGTCGAGACACGGGCGGCGAACAGCACGTCGGAGTCGGTCGCGCTGCTCTTGACCAGCTCGACGGTGACGTCGCTGCGGAGGTCGATCTTGAGATCGTCGGCGGGGGTGTCGGTCACGGGTGCAGGGCCTTCCCATCTTGTCGCTTGGCGAGGCCACTCTACGACCCTTCGAATGGGGTGTTCGGAGCCGTGCTGCGATGAAATCGGTGAAAGAGGGCACCCGAGGGGCTGTTCGTTCGTCTGTATGAGTAACAGCGAAGCATTCATCTCTGAGAGGAGACGTAGTCTCCATGATCCGCAGGCGTGAACCCGTGCCGTTCGCCTTCGTCGCCGAAGCCGACAGGTTCCGCAGCAATGTCACTCCCCCGCCGCGCGAGCGGGCGTCCTTCGGCCAGTTGGCCGGACGCTGGCTGCTCGGCCTCACCGTCGTCGCCGGGATAGTGGGTTCCCTGGTGATCGGGATGCCCGCGTTGTCGGCCGACCAGCCCGCCTCGCACAAGCAGCCGTCGCAGGCCTCCGACCGGCGCTGACGGCGCCGCGGGGACGGTCCTGGCTCCCATCCGGACCCCCGAGGGTGGTGACCGGAGACACAGGTCGGTAGCCTCACCGGGCACAGCCCACGCATGGAACGAGTGAGGACCAGCCGTGCCCCTGTCCTTCCTGACGGCCGACCGCGCCTTCGACACCAACGAGGATGTCGCGCTGCCGCACGACGACCGCGACCTCTGGCGCCGGCCCTACCGGCCCGGGCCGTGGCGCGTGGGGGTGGCGGCGCTGGTGCTGCTGCTCGCCTCGTTCGTACTGTTCTCGGCGATCATCATCGCGGCGACGGACTCGCTGTCCGCCGCCGGTGTGGTGTTCGGTGTCGCGGTGGTCATGATCGCCTGTGCCCTGCGGATGCTGCGCATGGGGGCGTGGGTGAGCGCGCACGGAGTGCGTCGTGTGAGCTTCCTCAGCACGCGCACGACGGCCTGGCAGCAGGTCGCCAGCGTGCGCACGGTGCAGCAGCCGGTGCGCTGGCTCGGGCTGCCGCGCACGGTGCAGGGACAGGCACTGCTGCTGGTCCGGCAGGGCCGGTCCGCGGAGACCGGGTCTCCGCTGCTGACCACGCACAACGCCGACTTCCTCGCACGGGAGGAGGCCTTCAACCGGGCGGCCGACGCCGTGGAGGCGTGGGCAGGCGAGTACCGGCGGCCCTGAGCACGCCGACACACGCCGGGGACCCGAACCGCTGAGAGCGGTCCGGGTCCCCGGCGTTTCGGTCTGCTCAGGCGGCCTCGACGTGCTTGCCGTCGTGCAGGGCGATCGCCCGCTGCATCGCCTTGCGGGCGCGCGGGGTGTCGCGGGCGTCGTGGTAGGCCACGGCGAGGCGGAACCAGCTGCGCCAGTCGCCGGGGGCGTCCTCCGTCTCGGCCTTGCGCAGGGCGAAGACCGCGTCGGCCGATTCCCGGTCCACGCGGCCGCTGGGAGTGCGCTTCAGCTCGTCGACGGGCAGTCCGCCCTCGGCGTCGAGCTCGGCGCCGAGCCGGTTGGCCTTGCGGACGAACTGGGTGTTCTTCCAGAGGAACCACACGCCGATCACCGGCAGGATCAGTACCGCGACGCCGAAGGCCACGGTGAGCGGCGTGCCGGTGCCGATGAGCAGCACACCGCGGCTGCCGGCCAGGGCGAAGTAGAAGACCAGGACGGCGGCCGTGATGACGTAGGAGATTTTCGCGCGCATGAGGGTCAGAGGCTCAGTTCAGGTCCAGGAAGTGCTCCAGGCCGAAGGTGAGGCCCGGAGTGGTCACCACCCCGCGGGCGCCCAGCAGAATGCCGGGCATGAAGCTGCTGTGGTGCAGGGAGTCGTGCCGGACGGTGAGGGTCTCGCCCTCGCCGCCCAGCAGGACTTCCTGGTGGGCCAGCAGGCCGCGCAGCCGGATCGCGTGGACCGGGATTCCGTCGACGTTCGCGCCGCGGGCGCCGTCCAGGGCGGTGGCAGTGGCGTCGGGCGCCGGAGCGGAGCCTGCCTTCTGCCGGGCCGCCGCGATCAGCTGGGCGGTGCGGGTGGCGGTGCCGCTGGGGGCGTCGACCTTGTTGGGGTGGTGCAGCTCGACGACCTCGACGGACTCGAAGTACGGGGCGGCGAGCTGGGCGAACTTCATGGTGAGCACGGCGCCGATGGAGAAGTTGGGCGCGATGAGTACGCCCGTCTCCGGGGAGCCGTCGAGCCAGGTCGTCAGCTGTGCGAGGCGTTCGTCGGTCCAGCCGGTGGTGCCGACGACGGCGTGGATGCCGTGGCGTACGCAGTAGTCGAGGTTGTCCATCACCGAGGCGGGGGTGGTCAGCTCGACGGCGACCTGGGCGCCGGCGCCGGCGAGCGTGTCCAGGCTGTCGTTCCGGCCCAGGGCGGCGACCAGTTCCATGTCCTCGGCGGCCTCGACCGCCCGTACCGCCTCGGAGCCGATCCGGCCCTTGGCACCGAGGACGGCCACGCGCAGCTTGCTCATGTTGTGTTCGCTTCCTTACCGAGAAACCGGGAGTGTCAGGCGACGGCGTCGTGCAGCCGGGACGCCTGCTTGTCCTTCAGCGGGCCGATGACCGACAGCGAGGGCCGTCGTCCCAGGACGTCGCGGGCGACCGCGCGGACGTCGTCCGGCGTGACCGAGGCTATCCGGGCCAGCATGTCGTCGACGGACATCTGCTCGCCCCAGCACAGCTCGCTCTTGCCGATACGGTTCATCAGCGCGCCGGTGTCCTCCAGGCCGAGGACCGTGGAGCCCTGGAGCTGGCCGACCGCGCGGCCGATCTCCTCGTCAGTGAGGCCGTGCTCGGCGACATGGTCGAGTTCGTCGCGGCAGATCTTGAGCACGTCGTGCACCTGGGAGGGCCGGCAGCCCGCGTAGACGCCGAAGAGGCCGCAGTCGGCGAAGCCCGAGGTGTACGAGTACACGCTGTAGGCCAGGCCGCGCTTCTCGCGGACCTCCTGGAAGAGGCGCGAGGACATGCCGCCGCCGAGAGCGGTGTTGAGGACGCCCATCGCCCAGCGGCGCTCGTCGGTACGGGCCAGGCCCGGCATGCCGAGGATGACGTGGGCCTGCTCGGTCTTGCGGCCGATCAGCTCGACCCGGCCGGCGGCGCGGACCGTGCGCCGCCCGCCGCGCGGTGCGATGGGCTCGGCCACCGGGTCCCGGAAGGCGCCGGCCTTCTCGAAGGCGGCGCGGACCTGACGTACGACCTTGTTGTGGTCGACGTTGCCGGCCGCGGCGACCACGAGATGTGTGGGGTCGTAGTGCTTCTTGTAGAAGCGGCGGATGCGGTCGGCGGTGAGTGCGTTGACCGTGTCGACCGTGCCGAGGACGGGGCGGCCGAGGGCGTTGTCCCCGAACATGGTGTGCGCGAACAGGTCGTGCACGCAGTCGCCGGCGTCGTCCTCGGTCATCGCGATCTCCTCGAGGATCGCGCCGCGCTCGACGTCGACGTCCTCCTCGCGGATCAGCGAGCCGGTCAGCATGTCGCAGACCACGTCGATGGCGAGCGGCAGGTCGGTGTCGAGCACGCGTGCGTAGTAGCACGTGTACTCCTTCGCCGTGAACGCGTTCATCTCCCCGCCGACCGCGTCGATGGCGGAGGAGATGTCCAGGGCGCTGCGCCCCCGGGTGCCCTTGAAGAGCAGGTGTTCCAGGTAGTGGGTGGCGCCGTTCAGGGCCGGGGTCTCGTCGCGGGAGCCGACGTGCGCCCAGATGCCGAAGGTCGCCGAGCGGACCGAGGGCAGGGTCTCGGTGACGATGCGCAGGCCGCCCGGGAGGGTGGTCTTGCGGACCGTGCCGATACCGTGCTCGCCCTTGATCAGGGTTTGGGTACGGGCGACGGCCCGCGCCTCCGAGGAGGTGCGGGCCGTCGCCCTGGCGTTACGAGACGTCACTTGTCGGTGTCGTCCTTCTTGTCGTCGTCGCCCTCTTCGCCCTCGACCACGGGGATCAGGGAGAGCTTGCCGCGGGAGTCGATCTCGGCGATCTCGACCTGGACCTTCTGGCCCACACCGAGGACGTCCTCGACGTTCTCCACGCGCTTGCCGCCGGCGAGCTTGCGGATCTGCGAGATGTGCAGCAGACCGTCCTTGCCGGGCAGCAGGGAGACGAACGCGCCGAAGGTGGTCGTCTTGACGACCGTACCCAGGTAGCGCTCGCCGACCTCGGGCATGGTCGGGTTGGCGATGCCGTTGATCGTGGCGCGGGCGGCCTCGGCCTGCGAGCCCTGGGCGGCACCGATGTAGATGGTGCCGTCGTCCTCGATCGTGATGTCGGCGCCCGTGTCCTCCTGGATCTGGTTGATCATCTTGCCCTTGGGGCCGATGACCTCACCGATCTTGTCGACGGGGATCTTCACGGTGATGATCCGCGGCGCGTTCGGGGACATCTCGTCCGGCGTGTCGATCGCTTCCATCATCACGTCGAGGATGTGGAGACGGGCGTCACGGGCCTGCTTGAGGGCGGCGGCCAGGACGGAGGCGGGGATGCCGTCCAGCTTGGTGTCGAGCTGGAGGGCGGTCACGAACTCCTTGGTGCCGGCGACCTTGAAGTCCATGTCGCCGAAGGCGTCCTCCGCACCGAGGATGTCGGTGAGGGCGACGTAGTGCGTCTCGCCGTTGATCTCCTGGGAGATCAGGCCCATGGCGATACCGGCGACGGGGGCCTTCAGCGGCACACCGGCGTTCAGCAGCGACATGGTGGACGCGCAGACCGAGCCCATGGACGTCGAGCCGTTGGAGCCGAGGGCCTCGGACACCTGACGGATCGCGTACGGGAACTCCTCGCGCGTCGGCAGTACCGGCACGATGGCGCGCTCGGCGAGAGCGCCGTGGCCGATCTCGCGGCGCTTCGGAGAGCCGACGCGGCCGGTCTCGCCGACGGAGTACGGCGGGAAGTTGTAGTTGTGCATGTAGCGCTTGCGGGTCACCGGCGAGAGGGTGTCCAGCTGCTGCTCCATGCGGAGCATGTTGAGGGTGGTGACGCCCAGGATCTGCGTCTCGCCACGCTCGAACAGCGCGGAACCGTGCACGCGCGGGATGGCCTCGACCTCGGCGGCCAGGGTGCGGATGTCGGTGACACCGCGGCCGTCGATGCGCTTCTTCTCCTTGATGACGCGCTCACGGACCAGGGACTTGGTCAGCGAGCGGTACGCGGCGGAGATCTCCTTCTCGCGACCCTCGAACTCCGGCAGGAGCTTCTCGGCGGCGAGTGCCTTGACGCGGTCCAGCTCGGCCTCGCGCTCCTGCTTGCCGGCGATGGTGAGCGCCTGGCTGAGCTCGGGGCGGACGGCGCCGTCGAGCGCCTCCAGGACGTCGTCCTGGTGGTCCAGGAAGATCGGGAACTCGCCGGTCGGCTTGGCGGCCTTCGCGGCGAGGTCGGCCTGGGCGCGGCACAGCACCTTGATGAAGGGCTTCGCGGCGTCCAGACCGGCGGCGACGACCTCCTCGGTGGGCGCCTCGGCGCCCCCCTCGACCAGCTTGATGGTCTTCTCGGTGGCCTCGGCCTCGACCATCATGATCGCGACGTCGCCGTCCTCCAGGACGCGGCCCGCGACGACCATGTCGAAGACGGCGTCCTCGAGCTCGGTGTGCGTCGGGAAGGCCACCCACTGGCCGCGGATCAGCGCGACGCGGACGCCGCCGATCGGGCCGGAGAAGGGCAGACCGGCCAGCTGCGTCGACGCGGAGGCGGCGTTGATCGCCACGACGTCGTACAGGTGGTCGGGGTTGAGGGCCATGATCGTGGCGACGACCTGGATCTCGTTGCGCAGCCCCTTCTTGAAGGACGGACGCAGCGGGCGGTCGATCAGGCGGCAGGTGAGGACGGCGTCCTCGGACGGCCGGCCCTCACGGCGGAAGAAGCTGCCGGGGATCTTGCCGGCGGCGTACATCCGCTCCTCGACGTCCACCGTGAGGGGGAAGAAGTCGAGCTGGTCCTTGGGGTTCTTGGAGGCGCTGGTGGCCGACAGCACCATGGTGTCGTCGTCCAGGTACGCCACGGCGGAACCGGCGGCCTGCCTGGCCAGCCGGCCCGTCTCGAAGCGGATGGTACGGGTGCCGAACGCGCCGTTGTCGATGACGGCCTCGGCGTAGTGGGTCTCGTTCTCCACTAGTGTTTTCTCCTCGTCTTCGTCCCTCCTCGCCCGTGTGGCGGGGGGACGGTGGCGGAGAAGCGCTCCGGGCAATGCGGGCCGGTCTTCGATCGAAGCGCCCGGGTTCTGCACCCGGGAGCCACTACCGAGGACCGGCGGCGGCTAGGCGCGCTTCTCCTCGTTTTCGTTCGTTGTGTCGTACGTCGTGTACGTCGTGCGTCTTCTCTTCTGCTACCACACTACAAAGCGGCGGCGACAGAGCGCACGTACAGCAAAGGGAGCGGCCCCCCAACGGTGGGAACCGCTCCCTTCACGGCGTCCTACTTGGCGCCCGCCGCACCGCGGCGGATGCCGAGGCGCTCGACCAGCGCACGGAAGCGCTGGATGTCCTTCTTGGCGAGGTACTGCAGCAGCCGGCGGCGCTGGCCGACCAGGATCAGCAGACCACGACGGGAGTGGTGGTCGTGCTTGTGGGTCTTGAGGTGCTCGGTCAGGTCGGAGATCCGACGGGACAGCAGAGCGACCTGGACCTCGGGGGAGCCGGTGTCGCCCTCCTTGGTACCGAACTCGGTGATGATCTGCTTCTTCACTGCGGCGTCGAGCGACACGCGTACTCCTCTTGGTCTGTGCGTGCCCACCGAGTGCCCCCGGTCTACGTCTCGGGAGATCTTCCGTGACTCGGAAGGCGAGGATCCGCTGGGCGCGTCCTCCAGGGCTCCTGGCTCCGGGGATGCGTACACAAGCGGCCGTCACACAGCGTACCAGCCTGGAGGGGGCACCCTTTCCGCAGCCCGAAGGCATGGCCCGGTCGCGGTCGAGCATCTGTCCGGGGAGGGGTGGCCACCCGGCGGTCTCGGATGAGTTCGGATGGGTTCGGCTGGATCCGGATTGATTCGGATGGGTTCGGCTGAAGCGGACGCTCTCGCCCCGCTGCCGAAGCCCTGCGTGAAGTGGTCCGACGCTCGGCGGGCCGCGGGCGGATCTCCGGAGAAGGCACGGGAGGGGGCGGAGGCCCGACACTCACGACGTTGCCCTTCACGGCCCGGAAGAACAGAGGTGTCAAGGCGTCGACGAGGGCCGTCACTCATGCCGGGCACGCACATCGGTGATCCGCTGACCAGGAACAACAGCAGCAAGTAGGGTAGCCGCACAGTTCGTTGGGACAGCAGGAAGGACCGAAGCCGCGATGGCCGAGGACAAGGAACTCCGAGCGCGCAAGGAGCGGGAGAGGGACGAGCTCTACTCCCTCGACATCTCCGGCGTCGAATGGCACAGCGCGCCCGGCACCGAAGAACACGAGGAACGGGTCGAGATCGCCTATCTCCCCGACGGTGCCGTGGCCATGAGGTCGTCGCTCGACCCGGACACCGTGCTGCGCTACACGGAGGCGGAGTGGCGGGCGTTCGTGCTCGGCGCCCGGGACGGCGAGTTCGACCTGGAGCCGGCGCAGCAGGACCCTCAGGATCCCAAAAACAGCGCCGAGTAGGGTGCGGGGCGGCACACGGCGTGCCGCCCGCCCGTCCCGGACGTCACGCCGCGTGGAGCCGACACTCAGTTGCCGGTCATCGACCGCGCCGCGGCGTAGACGTCGAACACGGCGAGAGCCAGGGGAATCAGCGTCAGCAGCACGAACACCTCGGCGATCTCCACGAAGCGCCCCCAGAAGGGCGTTACGCCGCGACGAGGGATGATCAGGCCGACTGCTGTGACCAGAGCCACAGCTGCAGCGACCGCCGCCGCCAGCCACACGCTGCGGAGGTCCAGGGCGCTGGTGTCGCCCTTGAGCGCATCGTGCCAGTACTCCACCGGCGGGTTCATCGCCAGGCCCAGGCCGAGAGAGACCAGGCAGGCCAGCCCCGCGACCAGCGTGGCAGCGACCTGGGCGGTGTAGCGGAACAGCTGGGCCCGCATCAACATCGCGATGCCGGTGGCGAGCGTCAGCAGCTGCGCCCACACATTGCCGGTGAACCCGAGGACGGCCGACGCGCCCACCGAGACCAGCGCGCAGCCGCCGACCAGTCCCGCGAGGAGCTCGTGGCCGCGGCGGGCCTGGGCTGCGACGCGCTCGGCGTCCACGGGTTCCGGGGAGTCCGACTCGTCCGCCGAGTAGGAGCCGCGTGGCCCGTTGGGTGGTTCGTAACCGATGGGCAGCCGCGCGAAGCGCAGGGACAGCCCCGGCAGGAACGCGAGAGCACACACCGACAGAGGTGCGCAGACCGCGGCCGTCTCCATGGGCTTCAGGTGCGTCAGCATCGCCACGAACGTCGCGAGCAGACCGATCGCGGCGGCGAAGACGAACGCCACGAAGGGACTGTCGCCGCTCGGTGACACCAGGGTGAGGACCACGGAGGTGACCAGGACCGCCGCGCACGCCAGGAGGAACTGGAGCCGTCCGATGCCCTGCCCCTCGGCGAGCGGAACCAGTCCGGAGCCCGCCACGGCGATGTTCGGAAGAGCGCCGAGGCCGAGGGCGATCGCCGAGCCCCGGTCCCCGTACACGCGCGCCCGGACGCACGCGAAGGTGACGAGCAGGACTCCGGCGACCGCGGCGAGTATGCCCTGCAGGCTGTGCATGTCGTGGCGGACGTGGGAGTTCCAGGCAACGAACGCCAGCAGTACGGGGAGCACGCCCGCCCCCACCAGGCCGGCCACCCGCGTCAGCTCGCCGTCCCACAGCGTGCGGTCGTGGGCGACGGCGGAGGCGACCGCCTCCGAGACGTCGTCGAAGACGGCCGGGGGCAGCGAGTCGGCGAACGGACGCAGCGTGAGCAGTTCGCCGTCCAGGATGCGCTGCGCCGCGAAGGACCGGGCGCTGTCGAGGACGGTCCCGTCACGGCGTACCAGGTGATAACCGACCGGCGCACCCTCGGTGGGACTCTGGCGGGAGAACCGCAGGATCTCCGGATACAGGTCGGCGACCGGTACGTCATCGGGCAGGGCCACGTCGATGCGGCTGTCCGGCGCCACGATCGTGACCCGGCAGAAGCCGAGCCCCGAACCCGCTGTGACCGGGTTT
The DNA here is from genome assembly GCF_039539045.1 of Streptomyces marokkonensis. NCBI lineage: Bacteria > Bacillati > Actinomycetota > Actinomycetes > Kitasatosporales > Streptomycetaceae > Streptomyces > Streptomyces marokkonensis. Next base: position 11,177 of record NZ_BAABCQ010000125.1, on the reverse strand, counting down.
CCGGTGCCCGCGCCCGCTCCGGCTGTCACGCCGGTCGGCGCGGAGGCCGTCATGCTCACCCGCTGCTCCCCCTCGTAGGCGATGTCGGCAAGGTGCGGTACCGGCGCGCCCTGCCTCTCGGTAACGATCCTGCTCGGTTGTTCCGCGCCGCCCGGCATCGCTGCGTGGCGCGCGGGGTACTCCTGGCGAGCGTTGCGTTGTCCACGAGGACCTGGAAGTCCCAGGCGGGTTCGCAACTGCTCACGCGTCCCGCAGGCACCCTACCGCCCGCCCCTGCCAGTGTGTGTCAGTAGGATCGCCCTTCGCGATCGACGTACGCCGGGAGACGGGCGGCGGACGGAACGAGTCGGGCCGGCAAGGGAATTGGTACGAAGTGAGCCATATCGTCGTCAAGCGCCCGCCCCGGGCACTGCCGGAGAACGTGCCCACGGAGGAGGTTCACCTGCAGCCACCGCCGGAGCTTCCGCGCGGGCAGCAGGAAGGCGCGTTGATGCAACTCCTGCCCATGCTCGGCATGGGCGGGTCCGTGGTGTTCTTCTTCAACCCCCAGGCCCAGCCCTTCATGAAGATCATGGGCATGGTGATGGTGGCGTCCACGATCGCCATGGGCATCGCGATGCTGGTTCGCTACCGCCGCGGCAACCAGGGCCAGCTGGCCGACATGCGCAGGGACTACCTCCGCTATCTGTCGCAGGCCAGGCGTGCCGCCCAGGGGACGGCGAAGGCTCAGCGTGACGCCCAGTACTATCTGCACCCCTCACCGGAGCAACTGTGGGCGCTGGTCGCGGAGGGTAGCCGGCTGTGGGAGCGGCGCTCGGGCGACGAGGACTTCGGCCAGGTGCGCGTGGGTCTCGGCCCGCAGGCCCTGGCCACCCCCCTGGTCCCGCCGGAGACCGCCCCGGTGGACGAGTTGGAGCCGCTGACCACCGGTGCCATGCATCGGTTCCTGGCCACGCACAGCACTCTTGAGGACCTTCCGATCGCGGTTTCGCTGCGGTCCTTCTACCACGTGACGATCAGCGGCGATCCGGTCGCCGTGCGCGGCACCGCTCGGGCCGTCACCGCCTCGCTCGCCGCGATGCACTCTCCCGAGGACCTGGTGATCGGCATCGTTCTCGGGCGTGAATCGACGCCGGAATGGGAGTGGGTCAAATGGCTCCCACACGTACAGGCCGACGGCAACACGGACGGCGCGGGCTCACGGCGTCTGATCACGGCCGAACCGGCGCTCCTGGAGGAGTTGCTCGGCGCCCGTCTCGAGGGGCGCCCCAGGTTCCACCCGGACGGCCGGCCGGTACCCGAGCAGCCGCACCTCGTCATCGTTCTCGACGGGATCTCCCTGCCGCCGACGTCGCTGCTGGCCAGTCCGGAGGGCCTGCAGGGGGTGACCGTGTTGGAGGTGGTTCCCGGCACTCTCGCCACCGGACGCGGGGACCTCTCGCTCGCCGTACAGCCGAAGGAACTGCGTCTGGAATCGGCGCACGGGGCGGTCTACGAGGGTACGCCCGACCTCCTCTCCCAGGAGAGCGCGGAAGCCCTGGCCCGGCAGTTGGCGCCGCTGCGCGTGGGAACGGGTGGGGACAACGACGAGCCTCTCCTCGCCAATCTGGAGTTCACCGATCTCCTCAACCTCGGCGACGCCGCCTCCATTGATCCACGTCGGACCTGGCGGCCCCGGTCCCAGTCCGAACGGCTCAGGGTGCCGATCGGTGTCGGCGAGGACGGCAGGCCCGTCATGCTCGACCTGAAGGAGGCTGCGCAGGAGGGCATGGGACCGCACGGCCTGTGCGTGGGCGCCACCGGCTCCGGCAAGTCGGAGCTGCTGCGCACTCTGGTCCTCGGCCTGGCCGTGACCCACTCCTCCGAGACCCTCAACCTCGTACTCGCCGACTTCAAGGGCGGGGCGACGTTCGCCGGTATGGCGCAACTGCCCCACGTCGCCGCCGTGATCACCAACCTCGCGGACGACCTCACCCTGGTCGACCGGATGGGCGACTCGATCCGCGGTGAGCTCAACCGCCGTCAGGAGATGCTCCGCGACGCCGGCAACTACGCCAACATCCACGACTACGAGAAGGCCCGCGCGGCCGGCGCCGCGCTGCAGCCGATCCCCTCGCTCGTCCTGGTGATCGACGAGTTCAGCGAACTGCTCACGGCCAAGCCCGATTTCATCGAGATGTTCGTGCAGATCGGCCGTATCGGCCGGTCGTTGGGTGTACATCTGCTGCTCGCCTCGCAGCGGCTCGAGGAAGGGCGTCTGCGCGGACTGGAGACCTACCTTTCGTATCGGATCGGTCTCCGTACCTTCTCCGCCGCCGAGTCCCGAGCCGCGCTCGGTGTCCCGGACGCCTACGAACTGCCGAACGTCCCCGGCTCCGGCTTCCTGAAGTTCGGCACGGACGAGATGGTGCGCTTCAAGGCCGCTTATGTCTCGGGCGTGTACCGCACAAGCGCACAGCAGACGGCGTCCCTCGGCGGCCCGCGGCCGGTCGACCGGCGTCCCGTACTGTTCACCGCCGCAGAGGTCCCGGTACGGTACGCGCCGGTGCCGCCGCAGCGGGAGGAGACGCCGGACGAGGCCGACGACGCGCTCACCGACACCGTGCTCGACGTCGTCGTACGGCGTCTCGAGGCGCAGGGCCCCAGCGCCCACCAGGTGTGGCTGCCTCCGTTGGACAGTCCGCCGTCGCTCGACGCGCTGCTGCCCGGCCTCGCCCAGGTGGCGGGGCGCGGCCTGACCCAGCCCGGCTACGAGGGCGCGGGACGGCTCGTGGTGCCCGTCGGCATCGTCGACAAGCCGTACGAGCAACGACGGGACCCGCTGTGGGTGGACTTCGGGGGCGCGGCCGGCCACATGCAGATCCTGGGCGGCCCGCAGTCCGGCAAGTCGACGCTGCTGCGCTCGCTCATCGCCTCCTTCGCGCTCACACACACCCCGCACGAGGTGCAGTTCTACGGGCTCGACTTCGGTGGCGGCGGTCTGTCGGCGGTGGCCGGCCTGCCCCACGTCGGTGGCGTGGCCTCACGCCTCGACCCCGAGAAGGTACGGCGCACGGCGGCCGAGGTGTACGGCGTGCTGACCCGCCGAGAGGAGTACTTCCGTACGGCCGGCATCTCCTCGATCGCGGAGTTCCGTGCCCGCCGTGCGCGAGGCGACATCTCGGTGACCGACCAGCCTTGGGGCGACGTGTTCCTGGCGATCGACGGCTGGGGGAACTTCCGTGCGGACTACGAGGCGCTGGAGTCGATCGTGCTGGACATCGCGGCGCGCGGTCTCGGCTACGGCATCCACCTGGTCCTCACCGCGTCCCGCTCCATGGAGGTCCGGGGCAATCTCAAGGACTTGCTGATGAACCGTCTCGAGCTGCGGCTCGGCGACTCCATGGACTCCGAGTTCGACCGCAAGGTCGCGGCGACCGTGCCTACGGGTGTGCCCGGGCGTGGCCAGACCCCGCAGAAGCAGCACTTCATGGCGGCGGTCCCGCGCATGGACGGGCTGTCCTCCGACACTGACCTGGCTGAGGCCACGCAGGCGCTTGCGGCCGAGGTCACCCGGCACTGGCAGCAGCCGGGCGCGCCCGCGGTGCGGCTGCTGCCGCGCGAGTTCCCGGTGCGCCAACTTCCCCCCGGCGACCGGTTTCCCCGGCGCGGCGTGTCGTTCGCACTCGACGAGGACGCCCTCGAGCCGGTGTTCGTGGACTTCGACCAGGACCCGTTCTTCCTGGTCTTCGGCGAGAGCGAGTCCGGCAAGTCGAACATGCTCAAGGTGCTCATCCAGCGGCTCACCGAGCGCTACGACGGCAACTCCTGCAAGCTGTTCGTCATCGACAACCGCCGCTCCCTGCTGGGGGTGACCCCGCCGTCACACCTGGCCGAGTACGTGCCCATGTCGAATCAGATGCAGCACCACATGGACGCGTTGGTGGAGCTGATGCAGCGTCGTACGCCGACGGCCGACGTCACGCCGGAACAGCTGCGCGACCGGAGTTGGTGGCAGGGGCCGACGGTGTACATCGTCATCGACGACTACGACCTGGTGGCCACGTCCAGCGGCAATCCGCTGGCAGGACTGACCGAACTCCTGCCCTTCGCCCGGGACGTCGGTGTGCGCTTCATCATCGCCCGCTCCACCGCGGGCGCGGGCCGCGCCGGCTATGAGGCCTTCATGCAGCGCCTCAAGGAACTCGGCGCCCAGGGCATCGTTCTCAGCGGCGATCCGGCAGAGGGCGACCTGCTGGGTGGGGTGCGCCCCCGCCCGATGCCGCCGGGGCGGGGCGTGTTCGTGTCACGACGGCGGGGGAAGCCGTTGGTTCAGGTGGGGTTCGTGGATGACGTCTGAAGTCGTCGGCCGGGGCCTTCCGCACGTCGTCGGAAGGCCCCGGCCCGTTCAGAAGCAGGTGAGCGCGAAGACCGAGCTGTCGCTCAGGTAGAAGGCTCGGTTCCCGTCGGCGGCCATGCGCACCCGGTACTCGAACATCGGCACCGTGGTGGACCTCCAGGCCCGCTCCCCCTCGGCCACCGTGGCGACACCGACGATGAGCTGATCCTCCTTGATGTCGTCCGGCAGGATCGACCAGACGCCGTGGCCCTGCACCAGTATGGGGCTGGCGACGAAAGCGTCGAATCGTCCCCGCCAGACCAGCTCACCGTTGCTCTTCTTCAGGCGTCTGGGGAACATGCCGCCAACGGCGTACACCGCCTCCCCGGCAACCACTGGATGTCCCCACTCGTCTGCGGCGGCCTCGTCCTCGTCGAGCTTCGCACTCCAGACCAGTTTCCCGTCGCTGATGCGGCGCGCGTCCAGTGTTCTGCCGTTGAGGTACACGGTGTCGCCCGCGACGGCGGGGCGGACCGAGACACTGACACCGTCGCGGCGGCGCCACGCCGGACGGCCGTCGCTCGTGCTCACGACGAGAACGTTGCCGTCCGTCGTCGGGAGTACCAGCCGGCCCTGCCGGACGACGGCGTGCTCGCTCAGCTTCTTCACGAAGTCGCCGGGAAGCTCGACCGTCCACCCCACCTTCGCGTCCGCACGCCGGACACTGCGCAGCCGCTCGTCCTCGGTGAGGACGTACACAGCCTCTTCGTCGGCGGCGAGCAGCCGCTTCGCCCGGGCCCCGGCGCACGTCCATCGTGTCTCCCCGGTGGACGGCACGTAGGTGTGAAGTCCGCCCTTGCCGTCGGCTCCCACCACCAACCGGTCCGAGAGCGACAGGTAGCCCCGCTTCGGCTGGACGACCGGAGCGATCCAGCGCTGAGTACCGTCCCTGACGTCGTACGCGACGATGCCACCGCTTGCGGCACCGAAGACGATGACGTCACGCACGGGCAGCAGGGTCGGTGAGAAGACGTCCGCCTCATCCGTCAGGGACCAGATCGGTGCCGGGCTGCCCAGGTAGGACGACTTCTCGCGAAGAGGGCTGAGCGGTTCTCGAGGCGTCGCGACAGCGGGTGGGATGTCGAACGGGTCGGCCTTCCTGGCCCGGGGGACAGACTTCTCCTCCCTGCTGTCGAGCCACCAGGCCGTCGCGCCGCCGCCGGCGGCCAGGACGGCGCCTGACGCGGTGAGCCCGGTGATCAGGCGTCGCCGTGTGACAGATGTGGTCTGCCCTTCACCGGACGGCAGCGCTTGGCCGATCAACGCGTGCGTGTCGGCCTCACGCTGCTTGATACCGTCGGCGACGCTGCCTCTGCGCCATGCACGGGCGGCGCCCTTCGGCACAGCCATGGCTTGCGCGATCTGTCCGGGGGTCGGGCGCGCGGCCGGGTCCTTGGCCAGGAGGGGAACGATGAGATCCAGCAGCCGGGGTTCGATGCCCTCGACCAGTGGCTCGTCGTGGACGACTCGGTACTGGAGTTCAGCCACGTGCCCGCCGTCGAAGGCGCGTCGGCCAGTGGCCGCGTACACGAGTACCGCACCCAGCGAGAACACGTCGGCCGACGGGGCGACGCGCTGCCCAAGTACCTGTTCCGGCGCCCCGTATCCCGGGGTGACGGGTACCTGGCCGGTGCTGGTGAGGGTGAGTCCGTGTTCGGGCCGGGCGATACCGAAGTCGATGACGCGCGGCCCGTTCGACGTCAGGACGATGTTGGGGGGCTTCAGGTCGCGGTGGATGAAGCCCGCGGTGTGGATGTCACCGAGGGTGCGGGCGAGGGACGCGGCCAGGGCCCTCAGGGCGGTTTCATCCAGCGGGCCGTAGGTGTCGACCGCGTGATCGAGGGTCAGTCCGGCGAGGAACTCGGTGGCGATCCATGGCCGCGCGCCTTCCGTCCTCGCCCCGAGCACTGCCGCCACACCCGGGCTGCGTACGGCCTGCGCGGCCAGGGCCTCCCGTACGAAACGCTGGGCGAGGTGGGCGTCGTGCGCGAGTTCGGGGCGCAGCACTTTGATGGCTGCCAGGTCTCCGGCACCGTCCTGGCCCGTGTAGACCTTTCCCATGCCGCCCTCGCCGAGGACGCCGAGCAGGCGATAGGGGCCAAGGCGGATCGGGTCTCCGGTACCGAGGGGTTCCATGCTTGGTCTTTCTGCCGAGGGGCGACTCGAGGAACTTCTTCTTGTGGGCCAGGCCGGCTAGCTGAGCTTGTAGGCGGCCAGGCGGTCAGCGTCCACGGCGAGGATCAGTCCGGCCTGCGGGTCCTCGTGGAACTGCTCACCGTTCGTCTTGTGAGTCAGCTCGGTGGTGTGGGACGACAGGCCCACCGCCCGCAGGTGGACACCGTTCCGGTAGTACGCGTGGCGGTCACCGACGAGGGGACGCCAGCCGGTGTACACCCCTGACGTCTGATCCGTCTTCTCGGTCCAGAGCTCCTTGCCCCGCTCCGTGTCGACCGCTGTGATCCCGGTGTTCTCGGCGACGGCGTAGAGCACGCCGTCCTTCACGGTCGGCGGACCGTATCCACGCTTCTGTTCGGTCGCCCAGGCCTGTGCCCCGTCGGTCAGCCGATGCGCCTTCAGGTGAGCTCCTCCGACGTAGAGGTGCTGCCGGTCGGCAGCCATCTCGCTGCGCAGGGGCTCGGGGTCCTCGGTGTCGTGGGGCTTGTCCCAGAGGATGGCTCCGGTGCGGGTGTCGCGGACCACGATCCGTACCGTCTTGTCCTCCGCTTCCTGGAACGTCACCAACCGTGTGCCCACGACCTTTGCGGCGAGGAAATGCAGACGGGTGCTTCCATCCGTCCTTTTCGGCAGGGGTTGCTTCCAGAGGGTCTTTCCGGTGGTGAGGTCCGCGGCACGCAACGTCCATGTCTGCGAGGCGCGGAAGTCGCCCGTTTTGGACTCCCCTTGGCCCACCGCGACGTACGCGATGTTCTCGACGATGCCGAGCAACTGGTTGCCGCGGAGGTCGAAAGCGGTGTCCTCGAAGTACGTGCCGGTCGGTTTCACATACTCCTGTTCTTCGTCATAGGTGGCCACCTCGACCGGGACGCGCTTACTCGTGCCGTGCTCGAAGTCGGCGGAGAGCTGATAGATCCGGTCCCCGACGGCTGTCATCTGCCACCACTCCGTGGTGGTGATGAGCAGGTCCTGCCGTCTGCCCGTGGCGGAAGAGATGCGCACGGTCTGGGCGTGCATCGCGAGGTCGATGTGCCCGTTGGCCGAGTGGGGAATGATCAGCCCCCAGCCCTCCATCATCATCCTGCCGGACCGCTCGGACAGCCACAGTGGTTCGAGATTGCGCGTCTCTCGTGGCCGCGCACTCGGTTTCCGCCGACTGGGGCCTTCTCGTTGCCACCACAGTGACCCGGCCACGCCCACGCCGCCCACGGCCAGTGCCCCGCCCAACGCCATAAAGCGCCTACGCGACGGCGAGCGCCCCGGACCGCCGGGTGCCTCCGGCGGCATGTCCGGTATCTCCGGGGGAGCCGAACGCTGCGGCACCAGCTGCCATACGTCGGTCGCCCGCCGCCCGATGTCCGCGAGCAGGACGTCAGGCAGATGTTCGGCGAACTCCCCTGACCCGTCGTGGATTCGAGCAGCCAGCTCCTCGGTGAGCGGCCGCTCGTCCGGTGCTTTGGCCAGGCACTCGGCCAGCACCTGCGCCAGCGACGCCGGCACGCCGTCGACGTCTGCTTCCGTGTAGCGGACCCGGTAGAGGAGATCCGCCGCCTGTCCGTGCCCGAACGGGGCACGCCCTGTAGCCGCGAACACCAGCACTCCGGCGAGCGCGAACACGTCGCCGGCCGGGCCGTGTTCCTGTCCCGTCGCCTGCTCCGGTGACATGAACGCCGGAGTGCCCACGGCAGCACCGGCGCGCGTGAGGCGGTCGTCGCCGATCGCCCGCGCGATGCCGAAGTCGATGAGCTTCGGTCCGTATCCGGCGATGAGGATGTTGGACGGCTTGAGGTCACGATGCACGATGTCCGAGCGGTGCAACTGGCCGAGCGCCGCACACAGCGCGGCCCCCAGGGCCCGCACGGAACGCTCCGGCAAGGGCCCCGCGATTCCCACAGCCTCGTCGAGTGACGGCCCGAGGACGTATTCGGTGGCCATCCAGGGCGTCTCCGCCAGAGGGTCCGCGTCCATCACCCGGGCGCCGAACCGGTCGCCGATGATCCGGGCGGCATCGACCTCGAGCCGGAAGCGGGTCCGGGCGGCGGGATCAGCGGCGATGGCCGCGTGCATGGTCTTGAGCGCGACCGTTCGCCCACCGGCCGAGCGCGCCACGTACACGGTTCCCATGCCGCCGCTGCCGAGCCGGGCGACAAGCCGGTAGGGACCGAAGGCGATCGGATCGTCGTGGGTGAGTGCAGTCGGCATGGGTTCTCGTTGTCGAAGTCAGGTGAGGCGGGGTTGGCAATGTCGATACGGGTGCGGCACAGGACTACGTCGCCGGCGCCAGTTCCGCGGCCAGCACGGACGCCGACTGGTGTGCGATGCCGGCTACCACCCGAGCGGGCAGCCATCCAGGGCCGAGCAAGGCCTCGGCGCGTGTGGCGGGACCGAACTGCGCGGAGCCGAGGGGCGCGGCGCCCTCCACCAGTTCCTCGATCATCTCCAGGGGTGAGGGACGCTGTGCCGGGTCTCTCGCCAGACACCGACCGACCAGTGGTCGCAGAAAGGAAGGCAGCTCCTCCCGTTCCGGCACCGTGTATCCCGTCGCGGCATAGGCGAGCGTCGCGCCCAACGCGTAGATGTCACCCAGCGGCCGGGGCCTCCCGCCTGCAGCCTGCTCCGGCGGCAGGCTGCCGGGATCCAGCCCCGGTGTACCACGACGCGGGACATCTCCCGGTACGGCGGCTCGCACGGCTCCGTAGCACGTGAGCCGAGGTCCGTCCGCGGCGATCAGCACCGATGACGGAGCCACTCCCGCGTGAGTGGTGTTCTGCCCGTGCAGCACGGCGAGGGTTTCGGCCAGGGCGACAGCGAGCGCCCTGACGGTTCGCTCGGGCAGGGGACGGCCGTGAAGTGTCAGCACGGTGGGCAGGGGCAGAGCGGGTACGTAACGATGAGCCACCCACGCCTCCCCACCGGGAGCGGCAATGTCGACGACCGGCAGGATCCAGGGCCCCAGAAGGTAACGGGAAATCTCGGCCTCGGCCAGAAAGGGCCGCGCCTCGACCGTGGCCAGGGGCTTGCTGAGCAGAACCGTGTGTTCGCCGTCGGCGCTACGTGCGACGAAACGCTCCATCGGTACGGGAGCGGCAGTGGCGGAACTGCGGGTATCGAGCCGAGTGAGAGCCCTGTAGGGACACGAGGACGGCAGCGCGCCACTTCCGGTGCCTGGCATGCGCTTCCTTGTCTCTCATTCCCGGTCTCTTCCTTGTGACGGCTTCCGGACAGCAGCAGGGTGGGCGTCTCCCGCGCACGCCCACCCTCGTTCCTGCCGCTGTCCTGCCGCCGTGGCTACTGCAGGTACCTGGACGCCGCCAGGTCGCCTTCCATGTAGGTACCGCCGGACTGTCCCACGACGCGGCCGATACCCATCAGGGCCTGGTGGATGTCGCTGGCTTCCTTGTCCCAGCGCCCCAGCTTCTCGTCGAAGGTGCCCTGGGCCTTACCCGCCCAGTACTGCTTGCTGTTGAGCACCATCTGACGGAGCTGCTGGATGTCCTCGTCAAGCAGCTTCGCCTCGTTGGCGATGTTGGTCGCCGCGAAGTCGAGCCCGTCGTACGTTACCTGCAGACCGTCCGCGTTACGGCTCATCCCTGCCTACCTCGTTTCCTTCAGCTGTGGCTGCTGTCGACACCGACGTCCCCGTTCCGGCCCGTCGATGCCCCGACTCGATGCCTGGAAAGCGGCTCGTGTCAGTACGAATTGAGCGCGGACGCGCCATCGTGAACATTGATCTTGTTCACGGCTGCGCGGACTTCGTCTTCCTTGCTGTCCTTGATGTTGCGCGTGGCGGTCATCGCCTCGACGACGTCACCAAGGATGCGGCCCATGTTCTGCAGCGACGTGTTGATCTCGTACTGCTTCGTGTCGAACGCGGCACGGCCGATGCCCTGCCACTGACCCTCAAGGCCGTCGATCACGCCCTGAAGGTTGTGCACCCGCTTCCGGATGCTCTCGAACTTCTCGTACATGTCCTTCTGCAGCTTGACTACCGCTGCATCTTCGAGCTTCTGGTCGACGGCCATGATCCGCCCCTGCCCTCCCTGTTCCCTATCTGATACGGCACCGACGACGCCGGTGTCAGTTCGCGCGCCGCGCCCGCAGTACGGCGAAGACGCCCCCGCCGATCACGACCACGGCTGCGGCGGCACCCAGTGCGATCCACAACGTGCTGCCACTGTCATCCGAAGCATCGGACGACACGGTCTTCGCATCGTCCGACCCTGCTCCCGCCGGCTTGTCCGCAGAAGACCCGCCCGCCCCTTGTGACCCGGCTGTTGCACCCGCGGAAGGCTCAGAAGAGGAGGACGCCGGAGGAATCTCCGTCACCAGCTTCTCCCCCTTCTCCTTGTTCCACTTTCCGAGCGGGTCGGAATACGGCTCGCCGGGATCGTAGTCCGGGTTCGCCAGCACCGAGCGGGGGCGGATGGTTCCATAGCCCGCGTACTGAGTCGGGTCGTCCTTCGGCCAGTCACGGCTGGCGGTGTCGATCAGGGAGCGGGTGACCTGATTGGCCGTCCAGTCCGGGTGAGCGGACCAAATGAGGGCGGCAGCGCCTGCGGCGATTGCCGTGGCGGAGCTGGTTCCCTCAAGATCAGGACAGTACGTCTGGAAACTGGCCTGACAG
>NZ_BAABCQ010000124.1:0-24276 GCF_039539045.1 Streptomyces marokkonensis | reverse complement strand
AGAACCCATTCGAACAGTGCTGCTTTCACCGGTCCGTCCGGAGTACGTGCACGAGAAGGACGTCCTCCAGCCGCCGCAGCGGGACGGCCGGGTCCTCCGCCGCCAGGATCACCCCTGGTCCCCGCCATCAGCAGCAGCCGGTCCCCCTCCGGATCCGCCAGGAGCGCCGACACGGCACGCCCCTCGTCGACCCCCTCGGGTGAGGTGTCGAGTCCCAGCAGCGCCGACGTGCGCTCTCAGCCTGTTCGACGTCAGCGGCGGAGACTCGACCGTTCAGCTCGACCGGGCCACCGTCGGCCTCGAACAGGCCGCCACCCTGGTCACCGCCATGGGGGTCAACGTGGTATGAAACGGCCCCTTGCGCCGCGTGGTGCCGTGGAGTGGGCTGTGCTCCATGAAGATGCGAAATCTCGCGGCAGTGACCGCTGCCCTGGTCGTCGTCCCTCTCTTGACGGCGGGTGCGCCGGGGCAGCGTGCGGAAGCCTCCGAATCGGGTGCCGCCGCTTCGTCGCCGCCCGTCGACGCGCCACTCGTCCACGGAGTCGACCTCGACACGGTGACGATCCCCGAGTTGCAGGCGCGCATGAAGCGCGGGTCGCTGACCTCGTCTGCGCTGACCCGGGCGTATCTGCGGCGGATCAAGGCCGTCGACCCTCGGATCAACGCGGTGCTGCGCACCAGCCCGACGGCCCTGCGACAGGCCGCTGCCAGCGACGTCAGGCATCGTCGCGGCACCGTCCGTGGCCCGCTGGACGGCATTCCCGTCCTGCTCAAGGACAACGTGAACACCCGCGACATGCCCACGACCGCCGGGTCACTGGCGCTGGCCGGTGACCCACCGGACACGGACGCGGTCCTGGTCGAGAGGCTGCGGGCGGCGGGCGCGGTGATCCTCGGCAAGGCCAACATGTCCGAATGGGCCAACTTCCGCGCGGCGCAGCCGACATCGGGGTGGTCGGCGGTGGGCGGGCAGACGAACAACCCGTACGTCCTGGACCGGAATCCCTGCGGATCCTCCTCCGGCTCGGCCGCCGCACTCGCCGCGTCCCTGGCCCAGGTGGCGATCGGCACCGAGACGGACGGCTCCATCGTGTGCCCGGCCGGGATGAACGGGGTGGTCGGCCACAAACCCACCCTCGGGCTGGTCAGCCAGTCCGGTGTCGTGCCGATCTCCGCCGAGCAGGACACGGCCGGCCCCATGGCCCGCAACGTGGTCGACACGGCGCTCACCCTCTCGGTACTCAGTGGCCGTCACACCGTGCGCGCCGGCAGCGCCCTCGGCCTCGCCGAGGCGGGCACGCGTCCCGGCTCTCTGCGCGGCAAACGGATCGGCCTGTGGCGGCTTCCCTCGCTCGGCACGGAGGTGGACGCCCTGATGACCCGCACGGCGGCACGACTGCGGGCCTCGGGTGCCCGAGTCGTCGAAGTGGCCCCGCCGTACCAGGAGCGCCTCGCCGAGCTCGAGTTCCCGGCGCTGCTGAGCGAGTTCCACCGGGACATCGACGCCTACCTCGCCACCCGCGGCGGGCCCCAGAACCTCGCCGAGCTGATCGAGTTCAACCGCACCCACCCGGCCGAGCAGACCTGTTTCGCCGGTCAGGAACTGTTCGAGCAGGCGCTGGCGGCGCCTGCCACCACCGATCCCGCATACCGGGCGATGCGCGCCGAGTTGACGGATCTCTCCCAACGGTCCATCGACGAGACCATGGCCGACCATGACCTGGACGCCATCGCCTCCCCGGCGAACCCACCCGCATGGACGACCGACTGCGCGCGGGGCGACAACGACGTGATCCCGTCCTCCACCCCGGCGGCCGTCGCCGGGTACCCGTCGCTGTCCGTGCCCGCCGGGTCCGTGGGCGAACTGCCGGTCGGCCTGCTCCTGATGGCCGGCGACCACCAGGACGCCGAACTGCTGTCCCTGGGGGCAGCGGTCGAGCACCTGCTGGACGCCTGGCGAGCGCCCCGGTACCTGCCTACGTCGCCGTCCGGCGCGTCCCGTTCGAACGGTCGCTGACCGTACCGGCCGCGGGACTTCGGCCGGGTCGGCACGCGCTCCGCCGAGCGCGTGCCGACCCGGCGTCGGTCATCCGGCCGCGCAGGCGCCGAGGTCTTCCCAGACTCCCCACTCACCGGTGGTGCCGGGCTCCTCGCCCGTCACCCACCATTTGGCGCGCCAGTTGTGCCCGTCGAAGGAGACGGTGTCGCCACCGTTGTAGACGTTCCCGGCGTTCCACGCCGCCGCGGCGCAGTCGCCCGGTTCACCGTCACCGCCGCCGTCACCGCCGCCGTCACCTCCGCCGTCACCTCCGCCGTCACCTCCGCCACCGATGTTGACGTCGATGCAGGAGTAGAAGGCGTTGCCGGTGTCCGCCACGTTCCAGACGGCGAGCACCTTCTGACGGCCGGTGAGGCCGCCGAAGTCCACCTGGTGACTGACGTCCGGGGCGGGCTGTGCGCCGTGGCCGTCGAACTCGGCGATCTTCTGGTTCCCGATGAAGTACTGCCAGGTGTCGGTGGCGTGGCGTGCCGTGTGGTGCCAGGTGAAGGTGTGCGTCGCGCCGACCGGTGTGACCCGCCAGCCCAGGCTGTCGTCGTCGAGTTCGGCGAACTGGCTGTTGCCGCCGCTGCAGCTGTTCAGGCCCTTCGGCCCTTCGACGCTCTGCGGCTCGTACTTGATCTGGCCGCAGTCGACGACACCCGCGGCGCACTGGTCCTGCCGGCTTCCGGGCGAGGTCACCCAACCGTGGGCATTCGCCGTGCTCGCCGGCAGGCTGACGGCGAGCAGGGGGGCGACCAGCGCTCCCACCGCGAGAGCCACCCGTCTTTTCGTGTTCATGCCATGCCCTCTCTTCCATTACGTCCATGCCGCCGCCTGCCCCGCGGGGCTTGCCGTCACCGGCGCGAAAGGCGCCGGCGACCGAGGACGGAGGCCGGTATAGGTCTAGACCTAGTAGCACTAGGTCTAGACCATAGTCATGGACGGGATTCGGTCAAGGGCTTGCGCAAAGTGAACAGGCGAGCGCGGGTGCCGACTTCGGGCCACAGGCCGATCCCGCGTCCCCCTTCGGCGGCCAGTCCCCCGAGGTCGCCCACGAGAGAGGAGCACCGCCGATGGAAGCGCTGGAAAGAAGCCGTGAGCACGTGATCGGACTCTTCCGCATCGTCATAGGACTGCTGTTCGCCTGCCACGGAGCCGCGACCCTGTTCGACGTGCTGGGTGGTCCGCGCGGAGCCGGGCCCGGGTTCGCCGAGTGGCCCGGCTGGTGGGCCGCGGCCGTCCAACTGCTCGGCGGCGCGCTGGTGCTGTGCGGTCTCGGGGCCCGGGCCGCTGCGGTCCTGTGCTCCGGGTCCATGGCGTACGCCTACTTCACCGAGCACCAGGCCGACGCGCTCTTTCCCATCGAGAACGGCGGCGAACCGGCAGCCATGTTCTGCTGGTCCTTCCTTCTCATCGCCGCCATCGGCCCGGGCCGGTGGACACTCACCCCCCTTCTCCGCCTCCGGCGACGGGTCGATGCCCGGCGGATCGGGACGCCGTCACTTCACCGAGAGGCGGGCGCTCCGTAGACGCCCATCTCGTGGATCGAATAGCCCCAGGTGGTCTTTCGTTCGACACCCCGCACGCGGACGTACCGCACCGCATCCGTGGCGGTGAGCCGGACGACGTCGTTGCCGCAGGCGTCCGGGCGCTGTGTGGAGGCCGTGGTCCAGTTCGCGCCGTCCGGGGAGGTCTGGACGGTGTACTCCCTCGCGCACGCGCTCTCCCATGCGACGGTCACCGCAGCGACCGTCGCCGGGGCGGTGAGCTCCACCTGCACCCACTCGTCGTCCGAGTATCCCGAGGCCCAGCGGGTGCCCGTCAACCCGTCGTTGACGTGCCGAGGGGCCAGGCGGTCGAGGTTCTGCTCCACGCTGGACGCGGACGCCGTCCCCTCGAGGGCCAGGTTCTCGCCGCCTCCCCCCGTGTCCCACAACCGCAGCCGGACATCGGCCTGTACGAGGAAGGAGTCGAGTACTCCGTCGCCGACCTTGGGCCGGACCTTGCCCCAGGAGTTGCGCGGGGGGTCCACCCGTACGGCCCGGGCCTGCCGCTGGAGTTCGTTGGATTCGGCCAGCAGCCGGTCCGACGCCTCCTTGTCCCCGGTCCGGCGCTCCGTGAGGGCGTCGAGCATCCTCACCATCGCCTTGCCCCACAGCTCGGTGCCGTCCAGCCAGTCAGCGGCGTCAACGGTGAACCCCTCCTCCACCGCGCCGCCGCGGATGGTGGCCGGGGCTCGCTCGACGGCCCTCGCGTAGGCACGCAGTGACGCGACGGCCGCGGCGCGGTCCCCGTCGTCCCATGACGTCCAGAACTCCGTCACCCGGCGGGCGAGTTCGGGTGCCTGGGGCTGCCAGGGCGTGGCGCCGAAGGTCGGGGCCAGGTGCTGGAGGTCGCCGAAGACGAGCAGGGCCTCGGTGGCCTCGCGGTCGCCGCCCGCGAGGTAGGCCATGGCACGGGGCCAGTTCCTCCGCGCGTCGTAGGCGCCGTCGTTCCAGGTGAAGTCCGCGGCGCCGAAGACGGCTACCTTGCTGGCGTACGGCTGGTTCATCGGGTTGGCCACGATGCCGGAGAGGTGCGCGGACAGGCCCGCCTCACGCTTGTCGTAGGGCGCGAGCAGCAGCCGGCCGCTGGTGTTGCCGAAGTCGTTGACCGGGTAGTTGTCCCATACGAAGACCTTGCGTCCGAAGAGCTCCGACGCCTTGCCCGCCTCCTCGTTGGTGATCTTCGGGGGCACGACGGCGGTACCGGTCCACATCACCTCGACCGCGGGGTCCAGGGTGTCCCGCAGGGTCTTTTTGTAGGCGGTGTCGGTGAGGTCACCGTACTCGGTGGGCACCATCTGCAACGGTTGGGCGCCTTCGTGCGTGGCGACGAAGTCGCGCTGGACGTCGTTGAGCAGATCGACCTGTGCCCGCGCGGCCGCTTCCCGGCCGGGGTCGCCGAACGCCTCCCGGTCGCCCTCGCAGTTCCACCGGGTGTAGCTGATGTCGTCGAGCGGGACGGAGAACGCGCGGGTGCCCAGGTCGTACAGCGCCTGGAGTTTGGCCTTGAGGGCCTTGCGGTCGGCGGGGTCGGAGTAGCAGATCGACTCCCCGGGGGAGACCGCGAAGGTGAAGCGCACGTGGTTGGCGGTGGCCCGCCGCACGAGCTCGCCCAGTTCGGTGAGCTTGTCCGCCGGGTAGGGTGCGCGCCACTTGCCCCGGTGGTACGGGTCGTCCTTGGGCGCGTAGATGTAGGTGTTCGCCTTGACGTCTCCGTAGAAGTCCATCTGGTCGAGGCGCTCGGCGTGCGTCCACGGCTGCCCGTAGAAGCCCTCGATGGTGCCGCGCAGCGGCATCGAGGGGAAGTCACTCACCCGTACGCCCGCGACCCTCCAGGCCTTGCCGCCGGCGCGGACGAACAGCTGACGCAGGGTCTGCACCGCGTAGAACTGCCCGGCCGCGTCCTCGCCGCCGAGGGTGACCTCCGCGCCCGGCCGGGCTCCCTCGACGCGCAGGGCGTAGCCCTCGTCGCGGGCGGGCGTCCGGGTGTCCCCGAGTGCCGCGGCGATGTCGGGGCGCGTGGCCTGGCCGAGTCGTACGGTGAGCAGGCCGGCGGCGGCACCGGGGACCTCTTCGGGGGCGACGATGTCGACCCGGTCGGCGCCGTGCGCTTTCAGTTCCCGGACGAGACGGTCGCGGGCACCGGCGTCCGTACCCTCGTCGGCCACGACGAGCACGCGGCCGGTCACCACGGCGTCCCGCCCCTCGCGGGCGAGGGTCTGCGGGGTCGGTGACACCGGTGGCAGCGGGGACGCCGCCGCGTGCTCGGCCGCGTCGGTGATGGCGGCATCGGTCATGGCGGTATCCGCCACGGCGATGGCCGGTAGCGCCTCGAGCATCATGGTGCTTGCGATTGCGAAGCAGAGACCGGCTGCTACTGCGGCTTTCGCGCATCTTGCCATGAGACCTCCAAGCATGGTCTGGACCATTACTTTCCCTTGCCCCGACGATGATGAAGGATGGGAGCGGGCAGAGGTAAGACGTATGGGGTCTAGACCTCTCGCCCGGTCACCTTTACTCTGGCCAACGCCGCCGACCCAACCGGTGCCGTGCTGGCGCGGACGATCAACGCGGGTTCGACGGACGCGGGTTCCGGCGTCGCGCCCGGGTCCGTGATGTGCCGCAGCAGGTGGGCGACCGCGAGGGTCCCCATCTCGGTGAAGGGCTGGGCCACCGTGGTCAGCGAGGGCGAGCAGTACTCGGCCAGCGCGATGTCGTCCACCCCCACCACGGAGATGTCCTGTGGCACCCGTCGGCCGAGTTCGTGCAGGGCGCGGATCACCCCGAAGGCCATCTCGTCGCTCGCCACGAACACCGCGGTGACGTCGGGGATCTTGCCCAGGATCAGCCCGTTGCGATACCCGGAGGCCGGTGTCCAGTCGCCCTCCAGCACCGGCGGCACGGACAGTCCTGCCGCCTGAAGGGTGTCGCGCCAGCCGACGCGGCGGCTGGCGGCGTCGAGCCACTCCTGGGGCCCCGCGACGTGCCAGACGGTCTCGTGGCCCAGTTCGATCAGGTGACGTGTCGCCAGTCGTGCCGCCAGGGTCTGGTCGACGGCGACGACCTCGGTGGCCGAGGTCCTCGATCCGTCGACGGCGACGGTCGGCACCGACCGGGTGAGCTGCTCGATCCTCGGACTCACATGGACCAGCGGCACCGAGAGGACGACTCCCTCGACACCCTGCTCCGCCAACCGGGACAGCGCCCCCTCGATCGCCGCGGTGTCCAGCGACGCGGTGGTCGCGGTGCTGACCGCGTACCCGGCCTCGCGTGCCGCGGCCTCGATGCCGAACGTCAGGTTCGTGCGCGAGTAGAAGTTGGTCTGCAGCGTCACGACCCCGATCGTCCGGCTGCGCCCCGACGACAGCACACGCGCCGCGTTGTTCTTGCGGTAGCCGAGCTGTTCGACGGCGGCCAGCACCTTGGCGCGGGTCCTCTGCTGGACGTTGGGGTGGCCGGCCAGGGTCCGGGACACCGTCTGGGCGGAGACCCCGGCGAGCCGGGCCACGTCGGCCATGCCGGGTTGCCGCGCGACGCCGTCGTCGGCCGTACGCCTGCTCACGGGCCTCTTGCCGGCACCCGGTGTTTCCGATGACATCGCTCGCCTCTCCGGAGACGACGAGGCCCCGGCCACGCCGTCGCAGATGGTGGTCTCCGCTCGGCAGTCTAGTCGCGTAGGGTCATTGGCAGCGATAACATCGTCCGCCATGGTCCCCGCCAGTGCAGAGGTCCGGGCCGTTCGGTTCTGTGCGCAGAGCCGTGGCCGACGCAGCGAGGCGGAATGGCAAATGGAGGGCAGCGATAACATCGTGGCCCGGCCCAGTGCTCGACCCCCCGCCCGGTGGCGGCGCTCCGGCCCGTGACGGTCCCGCGCCGCCTCCGCCTTGACGTGCGTCGACGGCATCCGGCATCCCGCGGAGGTCAGTCGAACGTCTCGACGTACTCCTCGCACGGTCCGAGGTCCGGCCGGTCGTGCAGGGTGATCCGCTCGCCGAGGCGTTCCAGTTCCAGCACGGTCAGGGTGTTGTCGCCGGGCCGCAGCAGGGGGCCGGGCAGATAGAGCGTGGTCTGGGGCCCGATCTCCCAGTAGCGGCCCAGCAGGGTGCCGTTGACCCAGAGGAATCCCTTGCCGAATCCCGGCAGGGCGACGAAGGTGTCCGCGGGCTCGTCCACGGACAGTGTGGCGGTGGCGAAGCCCGCCCTGCCGTCCGGCGGGGCCGCCGCCGCGGCGCGGGCGGTGTCCTGCCGCGTCCACTCGTCGAGCGGCAGCGGTCGGATCGTCCAGCCGTGCACCAGTCGGCGTTCCACCCGCACCCCGCCGAGGATGCCCTTGCCCTGGCCTAGCAGGGGGCCGTAGTTGATCCGCCCCTGGTTCTCCACCAGCAGCGCCAGCCGGACCCGTGCTCCGGTGCCGGCGGCGGTGAACGAGGCACTCTCGCGGTCCAGTACGGCGGCGGGTGTGCCGTCGACGAAGACCTGGGCGCGGTCGTGCAGACCCGTGACGGTCACCTCGTGGTCCCCCGGCGGCAGCAGCGGCTCGGCCTCGTAGAGCGCCATGCCGGAGGCGAGGGAGAGTTCCTCGAAGCTGAGCGGCAGCGGTGCGTGCACCGGTTCGGCCGCCGCGCGCAGCGCGTCCAGCAGGGCCGCGTGCCGGGTGACCGGGAGTTCACGGGGTGCCAGCAGCGGCGGATCCGCGGGCAGCGGGCGCTCGGCACGCTCGGCTCCGGCGCCGTCCAGGGCTGCCAGCTTTTCCCTCAGGGCGTGGAACTTCGGTGTCAGGGCGCCGTGCTCGGCGATGGGGGCGTCCGAGTCGTAGCTGGTGACGGTCGGCCGGATCCCGCCGCCGTCGTGGTTGGCGCCCGCCCACAGGCCGAAGTTGGTGCCGCCGTGCGCCATGTAGAGGCTCACGGAGCCGCCCTCGTCGAGGATCTCGCCGACGGTCTCGGCCGCGTTCCGCGCCGACCTGATGTGGTGCTTCTCGCCCCAGTGGTCGAACCAGCCGTTCCAGAACTCGGCGCAGAAGAAGGGCTCCCCGGGCCGGCGCGAGCGCAGCAGCTCCGCGGCCCGGTCGGGCCGTGAGCCGAAGGTCGCCGCGGCCAGTTCGCCGGGCAGGGCACCGCCGTCCTGCATCAGCGGGGTCGGCCCGTCCGCCGTGTAGAGCAGTTCGGTGACTCCCCGCGCGACGAGGGCGTCACGCACGTGGCGGACGTAGCCGTGGTCGTCGCCGTAGCTGCCGTACTCGTTCTCGATCTGTACGGCCACGACCGGCCCGCCTCGGCCGGCCTGGAGCTCCGCGACGCGCGGGATCAGCTCGTCGAACCAGCGGTCCACCGCTTCCAGGAAGGGGCCGTGGGAGGTGCGCAACCGCATGCCGGGCGTGCCGGTCAGCCATGCGGGCAGTCCTCCGTTGTCCCACTCGGCGCAGATGTAGGGGCCGGGCCGCACGACGACGTCCAGCCCTTCCTCCTGGGCGAGCCGGGCGAACCGGGCCAGGTCACGCGGGCCGTCGAAGCGGATGTCGCCCTCGGCACGCTCGTGGAAGTTCCACGGGACGTAGGTGTCCACCGTGTTCAGGCCGAGGGCGGCCAGCCGCCGGAGCCGGTCGGCCCACTGCTCGGGACGGACCCGGAAGTAGTGCAGCGAGCCCGCCAGGACGCGGTGCGGGCGCCCGGCCCGCAGAAGGGCGCCGTCGCCGTACGTCAGGGTGGCGGGAAGGGACGTGCTCACGTGACGGCTCCAACGGTCGGAAGGGGGCGAGGGCATAGGAGGACACCAGCGGTCGGAAGGTGGAACTATGGCAGAGAATGTTATCGATGCCAATCCACTCTGGTTCCGTTTCCGCAAGCCAGTGGCTGCTGCCTCACTGCGCTCTCCCGATGAGAGCGATGCCATCAGCTCCTCAGCTCCTCCAGGGCGCCGCCTCCTCCAGTTGCGCCGCCAGGGCCAGTAGGACTCCCTCTCCGCCCAGGCGCGCGGCGAACTGGACGCCGAGCGGCAGACCGTTCGCACGGTCGCGGCCTAAGGGGACGGACATCGCCGGCATCCCCGTGACGTTGTGGACGCTGGTGAAGGCGGCGTAGACGGGGGCGTGCCGGTAGACCGACTCCGGGTGGGCCGTGTCGAGCGTGCCGAGCGGCGGGGTGGGCTGCGCAAGGGTCGGGCTGAGCAGCACGTCGAACTCGCGGAAGGCGTCGCCCACCTCCCAGCCGATCTCCTGGGCCCGGCGCAGCGCCCGGCTGACGTCGGCCGCGGGAAGGACCCGGTAGTGCTCGTACAGGACGCGGGTGAACGGCTCGACGTCGTCGTCGGCCAAGGGCCTGCCGAGGTGCGCGAGCCGGGCTTCGAGCTGGGCGACGAGGTCGGCGCCCATCAGGACGCCCGAGGTACGGCCCACGTCGGCGGGGTGGTAGCGGGCGGTTGTCTCGACGACCTCGTGGCCGAGCCGCTCGCAGAGCAGGGCGGCGGCGCGTGCCGCCCCGGCGCACTCCGGGTGCACCTGTGGGCCCTCGGGCAGTTCGGTCAGCAGGCCGATCCGCAGCCGGCCCGGGTCGCGGCGGGCCAGTTCGGCGAAGGGTGCGGCCTGCTCCGGGGCGGCATAGGCGTCGCCGGGCAGCGGGCCGGCGACGACGTCCAGGAGCAGTGCGCTGTCCCGGACGGTCGTGGTGACGGCGTGGTGTGCGGAGACGAGGCCCGACAGGGTGGTGGGCCGGGGCGCGGGCGAGACGCGGCCCCGGCTGGGTTTGAGTCCGAACAGTCCGCAGGCCGCCGCCGGGATGCGGATGGAACCGCCGCCGTCGCTGGCATGTGCGACCGGGACCATTCCGGCCGCCACCGCCGCCGCCGAGCCGCCGCTGGAGCCGCCGGGCGAGTGCGCGCCGCTCCACGGGTTGCGGGTGGGGCCGAAGAGCGCCGGTTCGGTGGAGGCGTTGAGGCCCAGTTCGGGAGTGTTGGTGGTGCCGAGGACGACCGCGCCGGCCCGCCGGTAGCGGGCCACCAGTTCGCTGTCGCGCCGGGCCACGACGTCCGCGAACAGGCGACTGCCGCCCGTCGCGGGCAGGCCCTCGACCTCGGTGCCGAGGTCCTTGACGAGCAGCGGTACGCCGTGCAGCGGACCGTCGGGCAGGCCCGCGGCCACCTCGGCGAGGGCGGCCTCGAACCGGGTGTGGACGACCGCGTTGAGGCCGGGGTCGAGCTTCTCGATGCGGGCGATCGCCTGTTCGGTGACGGTACGGGCGTCGGTCTCGCCGTTCCCGACGGCGGCCGCGGTGGCGACCGCGTCGGGGCGCCTCACACCGGCGGCGGGGCTCTTCACGTCACCGTCGGGGCCCTTCACGCCACGTACCCCGCGGGCTTGCCCCAGGTGTCGCGGCGGGTGGTGCCGCGGTCGACCAGGACGCAGCGGGTGCCGGTGAAGTTGGTCGGCATGCACTTGTTGCAGTGGATGCACAGCGACGGCGTGCCGGCGTCGTCCCGCAGGCGGTTGACCAGGTCGGGCTCCCGCAGCAGGGACCGCGCCATGGCCACGAACTCGAAGCCCTCCCGCATCGCGAGGTCCATGACGGGCTTGTCGGTGATGCCGCCGAGCAGGATCATCGGCAGCTTCACGGCGGCGCGGATCTGTCGGGCGTCCTCGAGGAGGTAGGCGTCCCGGTACGGGTAGCTGCGCAGGAACCGCTTGCCGACCGTCTGCACGCCGAGTTTGATCGGCTGCGGCATGATCGCGGCGAACTCCTTGAGCGGGGCCTCGCCCTTGAAGAGGTACATCGGGTTGAGCAGGGAGCTGCCGGCGGTCATCTCCAGGGCGTCGACGGTGCCGTCCTGTTCGAGCCACTGCGTCACGGGGATGGCCTCGTCGAGCCAGAAGCCGCCGGGCACACCGTCGTCCATGTTCATCTTCGCGATGACCGCGATGCGGTCGCCGACCGCGTCGCGGACGGCCCGCATGATCTCCCGGGCGAACCGGGCCCGGTTCTCCAGGCTGCCGCCGTAGGCGTCGGTGCGGTGGTTGACCCGGGGGCTGAGGAAGGAGCTGGCCAGGTAGTTGTGGCCCAGGTGCACCTCGACGGCGTCGAAGCCGGCCTCGATGGCACGGCGCGCGGCCTCGGCATGGGCCTCGGTGATGCGCCGGATGTCGGCGAGGGACGCCTCCTGGGCCCAGCTGACGGTGGTGGCGTGGAAGTGCCTGGACGGCGAGAGGGCGGGCGCACCGTTGCCCTTGGGGTTGGCGACGGGGCCGCCGTGGCCGATCTGCGCGGAGATCGCGGCGCCCTCGGCGTGCACGGCGTCGGTGAGGACGCGCATGCCCGGCATCGCCTCGTCGGTCCAGTGGATCTGGTGGCGGTCGGTGCGCCCCTCCTTGGCGACCGCGCAGTAGGCGACGGTCGTCAGGCCGACGCCGCCCCGGGCGTAGGCGACGTGGAAGTCGACGAGGTCCTTGGTGACCAGGGACTTGTGGCTGAGCCCCTCGTAGGTGGCGGCCTTGATGACGCGGTTGCGCAGCTCGACGGGGCCCAGCTTTGCGGGGGCCAGGACGTCGGGGGCCTTGGGGGCGTCGGAGGTGCGGGGGGCGTCGGGGTTGGGGGGTGTCTCGCTGGTGGTCATGGGCGGTTCCTCCTCGGTTCGGCGTGGTGGCAGGCGATCCGGTGGCCGGGGCGGATCTCCCGCGGGGCGGGTTCCTCGGCGGCGCACCGTTCGGTGGCCAGCGGGCAGCGGGTGCGGAAGCGGCAGCCCGAGGGCGGGTTCAGGGGTGAGGGCAGCTCGGCGGCCGCACCGGGACCGTCGTCGGTGGCGGTGACGGCGGCGGCCTCGGCGGTGCCCAGCTGAGCCTCGGGAAGGGAGGCGAGCAGCAGCCGGGTGTAGGGGTGCGCGGCCTCGTGCTGCATGCCGTCGGAGGGCAGCACCTCGCAGACCTTGCCGAGGTACATGACCATGACGCGGTCGCTGATGTTCTTCACCACGGACACGTCGTGGGCGATGAAGACCATGCTCAGCGCGCGTCGGCGGGTCGTCGTCTGAAGGAGGTTGAGGATCTGCGCCTGCACGGAAACGTCCAGGCTGGAGACGGGTTCGTCGCAGATCAGCACCTCGGGGTCGAGCATGAGGGCGCGGGCGATGCAGACCCGCTGGCACTGGCCGCCGGAGAGTTCGTGCGGCCGGCGGTCCCGTACGGTCGCGGGGTCGAGGCCGACGTCACGCAGGGCGGCGTCGACGCGGTCGTCCTTGGCGCGCGTGTCGCTCCCGGCGCCCCAGATCGAGGGGCCCTCCCACACCAGGTCCCTGACCCGGCGGCGCGGGTTCAGGGCGGAGACCGGGTCCTGCATGATGATCTGCATTCGGGCGCGGGCCCGGCGCAGTTCCCCGGGGGCGAGGCCGGTGAGGGTGACGTCGCCGAGGCGGACGGTGCCCGAGTCGGGAGGCGGCAGCTGGATCAGGGAGCGGCCGACGGTGGACTTGCCGCAGCCCGACTCGCCCAGGATGCCCAAAGTTTCACCGGCCGCGACCTCCAATGTGACGCCGGAGACGGCGTGCACCTTCTGCCCGCGTCCGGCCGGGAACTCCACGACGAGGTCCTCGGCCGTCAGCGCGGGCCGGCGCCGGTCCGGTGCGCCGGGGGCGTCTCGGGTGGTGGTCATACGGTGGCCTCCTCGGCGGCGCCCAGCGGGTGGTGGCAGGCGACAACGCCGCCTGCGTCGCGGTCACCGGCGTGTCCGGTGAGGTCGGGGGCGTCGGTGGCGCAGCGGTCGGTCGCCGCGTCGCAGCGCGGGGCGAACCGGCATCCGGGGGGCGGGTGCAGCAGGTTGGGCGGGCGGCCCTCGATGGCGGGCAGCAGCGTGTGCGGGGGCTGGTCCAGGCGAGGGATCGACGCGATGAGGGCGCTGCTGTAGGGGTGGCGGGGGCGGTCGAAGACGGCGGCGGTGTCCGCGTACTCGACGAGGCGGCCCGCGTACATGACCGCGACGCGGTCGGTGCGGCCGGCGACGGTGGCGAGGTCGTGGCTGATGAGGACGGTCGCCATGCGCAGGTCCTCGGCGAGCGAGCGCAGCAGGTCCAGGATTTGCTTCTGCACCGTGACGTCGAGCGCGGTGGTGGGTTCGTCGGCGATGAGCAGGCGCGGGCCGCAGGCAAGGGCCATGGCGATGACGACGCGCTGGCGCATGCCGCCGGACAGTTCGTGCGGGTACTGGCCGGCGCGCCGGGACGGCTCGGGGATGCCGACCTGGCGGAGCAGGTCGACGGCTCGGTCCCGCGCCTCGGCGCGGCTCAGGCCGAGATGGAGCCGGAGGCTCTCGGTGAGATGGGTGCCGACCCTTTTCACCGGGTTCAGGGAGGTCATCGGGTCCTGGAAGACCATGGCGACGTCGGTGCCCCACAGGGCCCGCCGTCCGGCGGGGGTGAGTGCGTGGACGTCCTTGCCGCCGATCAGGACGGTGCCGGAGACGGTGGTGCCGGGACCGTCGGTGATCAGGCCCATGAGGGTGCGGCCGAGCACGGACTTGCCCGACCCCGACTCGCCGACGATGCCGAGAGTCTCGCCCTCGGACAGGGTGAGGGAGACGCCGTCGACGGCCTGCACCGGGCCGCGCGGGGTGTGGAAGGCGGTGCGTACGTCGGTGGCGCTCAGCAGCGGAGGTGCGCCGGTGCCGGGGCCGGGCGCCGGCGGGGTGGTCACGGTCTCCCGCTCCGCGCTCACGGTCTCTCGCCGGGGGCCGGCGGATCCTCGCTCCGAGCTCACGGTTTCGAGCTCCGGGCTCACGGTCTCTCGCTCCGGGGTCACAGTTTCACGCTCCGGGAGTCCCAGCGTCCGCGAGCCTTCTCGCCGACGATGTTGAAGGCGAACACGGTCAGGAAGAGGAAGGCACCGGGCACGAGCACGATGTGCGGGTGATCCTCGAAGACCTGGCCCTCGCCCTCGGCGATCATGTTTCCCCAGGTCGGTTCCGGCGGCTGGATGCCCAGTCCGAGGAAGCTGAGGGAGGCCTCGGCGACGATGAGCACCGAGATCATCACGACGGCCAGCGACAGCACGGGCAGCAGCACGTTGGGCAGCAGTTCGCGCAGGAGGATGCGGGAGCGGGTGGCGCCCATGGCGCGGGCGGCGACGACGAACTCCCGGTTGGCGTAGGCCATGGTGGTGGCACGGGCCAGGCGGACCATGCCCGGGATGGTGAGCAGCGCCAGTGAGAAGGCGACGTTGCGCAGGTGCGGCTGGAGCACGGTGGCCAGGGCGATGAGCAGGATGAGCGGGGGCACGGCGAGCAGCGAGTTGGTCGCGATGCCCACCGCCCGGTCGACGCTTTTCTGGAAGTAGCCGGCGACCATGCCGATCGCGCCGCCGACCACGGTGCCGAGGGCGACCGCGGACAGGGAGATGAGCAGCGAGGAGCGGGCGCCGTACAGGGATCTGGCGAGCAGGTCGAGGCCGAAGGCGTTGGTGCCCAGCGGGTGGGTGCCGGTGAACGTCGGCGTGGCGAAGACGGGGGCCGCGACGGTGCTCGCGACGTCCCGGTCCTCGGCCAGCGGCAGCCACGGCGCGCAGAGGATGGCGAGGCCGAGCAGCAGCAGCCAGCCCGCGCCGAACCAGAAGACCACGTCGAAGCCGGGCCCCGCCCACAGTTTGCCGAGCCGGGAGGCGCCGGCGAGCAGCATGCCGAGACCGAGCAGCGCGACGGCGGCCTTGGCGGGTGTGACCAGTTGGGGCGTGGTCGCGCCGAACACCAGCAGGACGAGGCCGGCGACGGTCAGGGTCACGGCGGTGAGCAGGGGCGGCGGGAAGGCGGTCCGCGTGCGCGGGGCGATGTCAGACATGGACACGTCGCGTCCTCGGGTCGAGGTAGCCGTAGGAGAGGTCGATACCGGCGTTGATCACCACGTAGATCACGGCGATGGTGAGCACGGCGCCCTGGACCATCGGGTAGTCGCCCTGGCCGGCGGCGTTGACGATGAGCGTTCCCATGCCGGGCAGCGAGAAGAGGTACTCGACGACGACGGTGGAGCCGATCAGTCGGCCGAGGCTGAGGCCGAGCAGGGTGACCAGGGAGAAAGAGGAGGGGCGCAGGGCGTCGGTGAACAGGATTCGCAGTGGGCCCATGCCCTTGGCGCGGGCGGCGAGGATGTAGTCCTCGCGCAGGGTGACGATGAGGTCGCCGCGCAGCACCCGGGTGAACATGGCGAGTTCGGCGAGAGCGACGGTCAGGGCGGGCAGGAAGGCGTGGTGCAGGTTGCCCAGCAGGTCGCCGTCACCGATCCGTACCCATTCGGAACGCGGGAACCAGCCTGCCGAGTTGACCAGGACGAGGATCAGCAGCAGTCCGGCCAGGAAGCTGGGCACGGACAGCACACCGAAGGTGCCGGCGCCGATGATCCGGTCGGCGGCCGAGCCCTCCCGGTACGCCGACCACATGGCCAGCGGCACCGCGATCAGCAGGGCGATGAGCAGGCCCAGTGCCGCGATCTCGAGGCTGACGGGCAACGCGGACAGCACCCGGTCCATGACGTCGCTCTGCGGTGGTACGACGGACCGGCCGAGGTCGCCGGTGAGGGCGCCGCCCAGCCAGTCGAGGTAGCGGGTGACCAGAGGCTCGTCGAGGCCGAGTTCGGTGCGGAGTGCGGCGTACTCGGCGGGTGCCCGGCCGGCCCCGAGAATGTCGACCGCTGGGTCGCCGGGCATCAGGACCACCAGGGAGAACACCCCGATGCTCGCGATGAACAGCACGCCGACGAGTTCCAGCACCCGAAGGGCCAGTCGGCACAGCGCGGCGGGACTCATGGTTCCTCCAGATCTGCCCGGCGTGGCCGGGCCGGGGGCCGCGGGGGTCACTGGCTGATCCAGGCCTCGCCGAAGAGGGCCATGTACTCGTCGGTCGGCACGATGCCGTGCACGTTCTCGCCCCAGGCGGTGAAGGCGGCGCTGGCACCGAGGTTGACGACCGGGACGTCCTCGTTGAACAGCGTCTGGATGTCGTCGAGGATCCGCTGGGTCTCCGCCTCGTCGGCGGCGCCCTGCAGTTCCACGAGCAGCTGATCCATCCTCGGGTTGGCGTAGCCGCCGGGGTTGCCGTAGCTCGTGGAGTTCAGGACGCTCTGCAGGCGGTGGTAGGGGTCGCTCTCGGAGACGCTCGCCGCGCCGCGGCTGATGTCGAAGTCGTGCTCCACGTAGGTCTTGGCGACCCGGTCGGCTATGGAGGAGACCATGTCCAGTTCGACCTTGAATCCGACCCGCTCCAGCATCGCCTTGGTGACGACGGCCTTGGCCCGGGAGACGGGGTCGGTGCCGTCCATGTAGGTGAGGGTTCCGTCGTAGCCGTCCTTCTTGGCGTCGGCGAGGAGCTTCTCGGCCTGGTCGAGGTCGATGCCGACCGGCTTCACGTCGGAGTGCCAGCGCGACTCGGGCGGGAAGATCTCCTGGCCGGGCAGGCCCTTGCCGTCGTAGGCGCGTTCGGTGTCGAGGGCGGGGTCGAGGGCCAGGGCCATTGCCTTGCGGACCCGGAGGTCCGCGCCGGGCCGGCCGTCGCGGGTGTTGATGGTGACCATGTTGCCGAGGCCGGTCAGGGTCAGTTCGCCGGGGTGCCCCTCCTTGACGGCCTCGTCGACGACGTCGGGGCCGCGCATGTACACCACGTCGGCCGTGCCGTCGCCCAGTGCCTCGAGCTTGGCGCGGTCGGACTGCGGCCAGGTGAAGCGGAGCGCGTCGAGGTGGGGCTCGCCCTTCCAGTAGTTCTTGTTCGCCTTGAGGACCATTTCCTCCTGGGGGGCGTGCTTGCCCAGGGTGAAGGCGCCGGCCCCGATCGGCTTGAACGTCTTTCCGGCGTACGCGGCGGGCGCCACGATCATGCCGGGTGCCTGGGCGAGCATGGCGGGGAAGGTGGCCCAGGAGTTGCGGAGGGTGAAGACGACGGTGGAGTCGTCGGGGGCTTCCATCTTCGCGAGGTTCGGGGCGAGCAGGGCCGTGTCGGCACCCTTGTTCTCCTGGTACCACTCGATGCTCGCGATGACGGCCTTCGCGTCGAGCGGGGTCCCGTCGGAGAACTCGACGCCGTCGCGGAGTTTCAGGGTCCAGGTCTTGGCGTCGTCGGCGGAGCGCAGGGATTCGGCCAGCCACGGTTCGTACTTCTGGGCGGCGGTGTCATAACGCATCAGCATGTCGTAGACGGCGGCGAGCGCGGAGCCGCCGGAGGCGCCCGTGGCGTAGGTGACGGCGGGGCTGAGGCTGCGGGCCTCGGCGTAGTCCGCGAAGTGCAGGGTGCCACCGCGGACCGGCTTTCCCCCGTCGGGCTGCTCGCCGACACTCCCGAAGGTGTAGCGGCCGCGCTCGGCCTTCTGCTGCTCGCCGCCGCCGGCGTCCCCGTCGTCGGGCGAGACGCACGCGGAGGTGAGCATCGCCGCGGCGGCCAGGGCTGCGGCGAGGCGGGCTCGCGCCCATGGTGCTCGCTTCATGTGTTCCTCCAGATGTCCGGTGACTGGCGGGGAGCGGGAGCCGTGGGGTGGGCGAGGGTTGGTCCGGGGCCGGGTGCGGTGGGGGGACGCCGGGAGAGGGACGCTCGGTGGGGACGCCGGGTGGGGGCAGCCCCGGTGGGGACGCCGGGTGGGGGACGCTACGGCCGACGAAATCCGGCCGACGTGACGCATCCCACTCACCGGGAGCCCGGAGGGGCGGTTCCCGCGCGGGTGGGGCGACCCTTCGGGGTCCGTCCGTGCCGTGACACGGTGTCCCAGTGACCGGAACCGGCCGGGCGGCGATGCCCCGTCCGAGGCCGACACTGACCCCGACCGCGATCCCAGTGGAGTTCCCGACGCACCAGGAGTCCCCGATGCCCAGCGAAACGGATCATCGCTCCGCCGCCCTTGCCCGCGTGTCCGCGCTCACCGGTCCGGGCGGTCCGTTCGAGCTTGCCGACGACGACGTGCTGGGCACCCGGCTGCCGGTGTTCACCCACCGGCAGCGGGCCCTGCACGAGGTGCTGCACGCGTCCGTCGCGCACGCCGACCGCGACTACATCGTCACCGCGGACCGCCGCATCACCTTCACCCAGCACGCCGCCCAGGTCGCCTCGCTGGCGCGGGTGCTGCGCGAGCAGTACGGCGTCGCCAAGGGAGACCGGGTGGCCATCGCCGCCGCCAACTCCCCCGAGTGGATCCAGACCTTCTGGGCCACGGTGTCGATCGGTGCGGTGGCCGTCGGGTTCAACGGGTGGTGGTCGGCGCGCGAGATGGCCCACGGGGTCGACAACGCGGAGCCGTCGCTGGTGGTGGCCGACGCGAGGCAGTCGGCGAAGCTGGCCGACTGCGCGGTGCCGGTGCTGTCCCTGGAGGAGGACGTACGCCGCTTCCTCACGGCCCATCCCGACGCGCCGCTGCCGTCGGCCGACGTCGCCGAGGACGACCCTGCCGTCATCCTCTACACGTCGGGCACCTCGGGCCGCCCCAAGGGTGCCGTGCACACCCATCGCAACCTGCTGGCCGTCGTGGAGTACCACCGGTTGAACGACGCCCTGCTGCGGGAGTTCGGCGACCCGTTGGCCGCCGAGAACCGCGTCTACCTGCTCACCCTGCCGCTGTTCCACATCGCGAGCCTGCACAATCTCGCCGTGCCACGACTGGCCACGGGCAGCCGGATCGCCCTGCACCAGGGGGCGTTCGACGTCGACGCGGTGCTGGGCATGGTCGAGCGGGAACGCGTCACCAACTGGGGTGCGGTGCCCACGATGGCGCACCGGCTGCTCGAACACGGCAGGGCCGACCAGTACGACACGTCGTCACTGACCGCGTTCGCGCTGGCATCGGCGCCGTCGTCGACGCAGTTCAAGGAGCGACTGCGGCGGGAGCTGCCGTTCGCGAAGGACTCACTCGTGGACAGCTACGGGCTGACCGAGTCCTGCACCGCCATCGCCGCCGCGAACCCACAGGAGCTGGCGGCGGCCCCCGGCACCCTCGGCCGGCCCGTGACCGGTGTCCGGCTGGAGATCCGCGATCCCGCCGGCGAGGTCCTCGGCGAGGGCGAGGAGGGGGAGGTGTGGGTGCGGAGCATGTACAACATGCTGGGCTACTGGCGTGATCCCGAGGCCACCGGGAACAGCATCGGCGCGGACCGCTGGCTGCGCACCGGAGACCTGGGATGCCTGCGTGAGGGCCGGCTGTTCCTCGTCAGCCGCCGGTCGGATCTGATCATCCGGGGCGGTGAGAACATCTACCCCGCCGAGGTCGAGACGGTGCTCGTCGAGCATCCGGACGTCGCGGAGTGCCTGGTCCTGGGTGTGCCGCATGCCGACCTCGGCCAGGAGGTGGCCGCCGTCGTGGTGCTCCGGCCGGGTTCCACCGTGACCGAGGAGGCGCTGCGGGAGTACGCGGCGAACGAGCTGGCCTATTTCAAGGTGCCGAGGCGCTGGCGGCTGACCACCGACGGGCTGCCGCGCAACGCGACCGGCAAGGTGATCCGGCACTCGGTGCGGGTCTGAGCCCGGACCACACAGGGGTGCCCCGGCCGCCGTTCACGGCCGGGGCACCACTGTGTGGTCCGGGAGTACCGGGAGTACCAGGAGTACCCGGTGCCCCTGGGGGGCCGTGCGGGCGCTCAGAAGTCCTCCGGTCCGCGCAGGGTCGTCTCGGCGCCTCCGTCGACGTAGAGCACCTGTCCGGTGATGTGAGTGTTGTCGTCGGAGGCCAGGAACAGGACGGCCCGTGCGACGTCCTCCGGCTGGAGATAGCCGTTCAGCGGCATCGGGACCGCTGTGTCCATGACCTTCTTCATCTCCGGATCGTCGAAGAGGCCGGCGCTCATCGGGGTGAGTACGATGCCGGGCGCGACCACGTTCACGGGGATGCCGGCGTCGGCCCAGCCTTCGGCGACCGCGATGCGCCGGGCCCACTGTGCGAGCGCCGCCTTGGACGAGGGGTAGAGCTGCCGTGCGCGGCCGTCGGCGACG
The DNA here is from genome assembly GCF_039539045.1 of Streptomyces marokkonensis. Taxonomy (NCBI): domain Bacteria; kingdom Bacillati; phylum Actinomycetota; class Actinomycetes; order Kitasatosporales; family Streptomycetaceae; genus Streptomyces; species Streptomyces marokkonensis. The sequence goes on along the minus strand of NZ_BAABCQ010000124.1, from coordinate 3,772 downwards.
GCTCGCCCGGCGTGCGCCAGGGCTTTGTCCTCGTCGTCGGCCAGACAGGCGGCGACGACGTCCGGGTCGGTGGGCCGGGTCCCGGAGATCGAGCCGATGACGACGGCCCGGGGCCGCGGGGCGGCGGCGAGCGCCGGGCGCAGCGCCGTCACGAACCCGGTGGTGCCGAAGTAGTTGACGGTCACCATCGCCGTTCCCGGTACGGAGGTGCCGGCGCAGGTGACGACCGCGTCCACCACACCGCCGGCGGCCTCGCTCGCCGCCGCGGCGGCAGCGGCACGGCCGTCCGGGGTGGACAGGTCGGCGTCGACCTCGCCGCCGCGCAGATCGACTCCGATCACCCGGTCGCCCCGGGCCCGGAGCAGGACGGTGAGGGCGGAACCGATCCCGGAGCCGGATCCGGTGACGACGACGTTGCGTGGCATGGGGTACTCCTCAGGTCGGCCGGTGATCCTCGCGCACGGTAGTCACCCCGCCGCCGGTGGAGCCCGTCCACTCCCGGTGACCGGGCTCGGCGAGCAGGAGGCGGCAGGCCAGCCTGACGCCGTCCTGCGCCGCCTCGGGCGAGGAGCGCTCGTACAGGACGGTGGTGAGCAGGCCGTACCAGGCCTGCTGCAGGATGCGGACCACGCGACGGTCCCGCTCGGTGGGGTCGGTGACCCCTGCCGTACGCAGCATCAGGTCGCCGAGGATCTCGTCCGTACGGCGGACCGGGCCGCTGTCGCCGACGGGTGCGACGTTGTTGGAGTGCATCATCGCGAGGGCCAGCAGCGGCTGTTCGAAGAGCTGCCCGCTCGCCCCGGTGAGCAGGTCGGTCACGGCTTCCACCCGCCCGGTGCCCGGCGGGGGCGCCGGAGTGCCGGCGTCGAGGCGGAGTATCTGAGCGCGCATGACGGCGGCGAACAGGTGTGTCTTGGAGGGGAAGTAACGGTACAGGGTGGCGATCGCGACGCCGGACTCCCTGGCCACGTCGTGCATCTGCATCCGTTCGAAGCCGTGCTTGGCGCCGAGGCGCGCCGCGGACCGCAGGATCCGGGCGTGGCGCTGGCGCTGCTTGGCCGAGGTGGGGCGCGCGGGGGTTCTCTCGCCGGTCGTTCGGGGCACGGTCAGGGCTTCCTTCCGCCGGCCGCCGATGTTTTCGCGTGCCGCGCGGGCTCGGTGCGCCGTGTTCCGGTCAGTGGGACCGGGCCGCACCCGACTCGGGGCCCGGACTTGGATGGCCTCTCCCCTTCCGTCCGGCCCTGTGTCCCGTCTTGTGTCCCGCCCTGCGTCCCGCCCTGCGTCCCGCCCTGCGTCCCGTCCTGCGTCCCGCCCTGCGTCCCGTCCTGTCGCGTCGCATCCGAGAGAGGTGCCCCCATGCGGATCGGCATCACCAGTCCCGTCGTCACGGCCGTGCCCGGCGTCCACTCCCCTTGGGAGCGCGGCGCCGGAATCGAGGAGCTGGGGGCGGTCGCCGAGGCCGCCGACCGCCTCGGTTTCCATCATCTGACCTGCTCGGAACATGTGGCGGTGCCCGCCGATGTCGCCGAACAACGAGGCGGGACCTACTGGGACCCGCTCGCCACCTTCGGATACCTCGCCGCCCGCACCCGGCACATCCGGTTCGCCACCCAGGTCCTGGTGCTCGGCTACCACCACCCGCTGGCCGTCGCGAAGCGCTACGGCACGCTGGACCGGATCTCGGGCGGGCGGCTCGTCCTGGGGCTCGGCGTCGGCAGTCTGGAGGAGGAGTTCCAGCTGCTCGGCGCGGCTTTCGAGGGGCGCGGCGCGGTCGCCGACGACGCCCTCGCCGCGCTGCGGGCCTCGCTGTCCCGGCGTGAACCCGCCCATCACGGCGAGCACTTCGACTACGCGGGGTTCGTGGTGGAGCCGCACGCGGTGCAGGAGCGGGTACCGCTGTGGATCGGCGGCCGTACACCGCGTTCGCTGCGCCGGGCGGTGGCGCACGGCGACGGCTGGGTGCCGTTCGGGCTGCCGTTGGACCGGCTGCGTGAGATGGTCGGCGCCGCCTCGCTGCCGGAGGGCTTCGAGGTGGTGCTGAGCGCGGGCCGCCCGCTCGACCCGTCCGGTGACTCGGACGGTACGGCGAAGGCACTGCGCGGGGTGTCCGAGGCGGGCGCCACCCTGGTCAGCGTGTCACTGGCCGCCGAGTCCGCGGGCCACTACCTGGAGCAGTTGGAGGCGCTGACCCGGATCGCCGACGCCGTGGCGGCCGAGGAGGGAGCGGCATGAGCGAGGACCGTATGGCGGCCCTCGAGACCCGGCTGCGGCGTCTGGAGGACGAACGGGACATCGCCCGGATGATGGCCTCCTACGGGCCGCTGGTCGACGGCGGGGACGCGGACGGTGTCGCCGCGCTGTGGACCTCCGACGGTGTCTACGACATCGACGAGCTCTTCCTGGCGGGCCGGGAACAGATCGGTGGGATGGTGCGGTCCGCCGCGCACCAGGGCTGGATCCGGCAGGGCTGCGCGCATGTCGTGGGGCCGCCGCACATCACGGTCGACGGTGACGAGGCGGTCGCGGTGTGCCATTCGCTGATGGTGGTGCACGAGGAGGGCCGGTACGTGGTGCGCCGGGCCACCGCCAACCACTGGCGGCTGCGCCGTGCGGACTCCGGCTCCGGTACCGGCTCCGGTTGGCAGGTGGTCAAGCGGACGAACCGGATCCTGGACGGCCGGCGGGAGTCGCCCGCGCTGCTGGCCGGCGGGGTACGCGGAGAACCGGCGGAGGGCTGAGTGGTCGCACGGCGGGGGTGGTGGCGGGTCGTCACCACCCCCGCCGCACGCGTCAGCGCGCGCCGTACACCGGCTGCGGGGCCTCGGACGCGGCGAGCAGCTTCGCCGCCGTCTCCCCGGCCTCCGCCGGGCTCCGGCGTGCGCCCTTGTCGGCGGTGGGGCCGGGTCGCCAGCCCTCCATGACGGTGATCCGTCCGGCCTCCGCTTCGAAGACCCGTCCGGTGACCCCGGCCGAGGCCGCGGAGCCGAGCCACACGACGAGTGGGGAGACGTTCTCGGGGGCCATCGCGTCGAAGCCGCCCTCGCCGGGCGCCGCCATGGTCTCGGCGAAGGCCTCCTCGGTCATGCGGGTGCGCGCGGCCGGTGCGATCGCGTTGACCTGGACCCCGTAGCGGCCCATCTCGGCGGCGGCGACCAGGGTGAGTCCGACGATGCCCGCCTTGGCCGCGGCGTAGTTGCCCTGGCCGACGCTGCCCAGCAGACCCGCGCCCGAGCCGGTGTTGACCACTCGTGCCTCCGGGACGCGGCCCGCCTTGGCCTCGGCGCGCCAGTGCGCCGCCGCGTGCCTGAGCGGCAGGAAGTGGCCCTTGAGGTGGACGCGCATCACCGCGTCCCAGTCGTCCTCGTCCAGGTTGACGAGCATCCGGTCACGCAGGAACCCGGCGTTGTTGACGAGGGTGTCGAGCCGGCCGAAGGAGTCGAGCGCCGTGGCGACGAGGGAGGCCGCGCCGTCGGCGGTGGCGACGTCACCACCGTGCGCGACCGCCTCGCCACCGGCCGCGCGGATCTCCTCGACGACCTGCTGTGCGGGGCCGCTGCCGGCTCCCGAGCCGTCGAGTCCCACGCCGAGGTCGTTGACGACGACTTTCGCGCCCTCGGCGGCGAACGCGAGGGCGTGTGCGCGGCCGAGTCCACGGCCGGCGCCGGTGACGGCGACGACACGGCCGGCGCACAGGGCGGTCGGTGAGGTCATGACGGTGTCCTACCTTTCAAGGGTGGTTGCTCTGGTCATTCGTAAGATCGGAGGGCCCGGG
>NZ_BAABCQ010000123.1:2276-24506 GCF_039539045.1 Streptomyces marokkonensis | reverse complement strand
CCCCCGCTCCACTTATGGCGGCGGCTATTACTCCGCCTCCTTCCCGGACACTCCGATCTACGACTCGCTCGTGGCCGAGCGGGGCACCCCGCAGATCGCCCCGATCCGGGTCCCCGCCGCGTACGACGCGCCGGGCAGTCACCTGCCCGCGCTTCCCTCGGCTCTGCCCGCCCTCCCGGCGGGCCCGTCCCAGCCCTCCTACGGCTACCCGCAGCAGGCACCTCAGCCCGCCCCACTGCAGCAGGCCCCGGCCGCGTACATCCCGCACCAGGCGGCCGCGCCGCGCGGGTACCCGGGTCCCCAGCAACCACAGCAGCCACGCCCGGCCGCGCCCGGGCCCGCGGGGTACGAGGCGATGCGCCCCGCGACCCCCCGGCCGGCCCCGGCGCCGTACCAGGACCCGTACAACCAGCAGCAGTACCGCGGCTACTGAGTCGGCCCCGGGGTTGTCGGTGCCACCTGGCACGATGACCTCATGGGGAACGCGCGACTGCAGTCGATTCACATCCATCCGGTCAAGGCGTCCCGGAGCCTGTCGCTCCGGGAGGCCGTCGTGGAGCCCTGGGGGCTGGCCGGGGACCGCCGCTGGATGCTGATCGACGACGGGGGAAAGGTCGTCACGCAACGACGGCAGCCGCGCCTCGCCCTTGCCGCCGCCGAGCTTCTGCCCGGCGGCGGCGTCCGGCTGTCCGCGCCGGGCCGGGAGCCGCTGACGGTGTCGGTCCCGCGCGAGGTGGGCACCGTCGTGGCGCAGGTCTTCCGCGACAAGGTCGAGGTGCTCCCCGCCCAGGACCCGGCCGCGCACGCCTGGTGCAGCGCCTTCCTCGGAACGGACGTACGGCTGGTGTACCTGGACGACCCCGCCACACGCCGGCCTGCCGACCCGCGGTACGCGCTGCCGGGCGAGACCGTCTCCTTCGCCGACGGCTTTCCGCTGCTGCTCGTGACGACGGCCTCCCTCGACGCCCTCAACTCCCTGGTCGCCGAGGGCGAGCACGCGGACGAGGGTCCGCTGCCCATGAACCGCTTCCGGCCGAACGTGGTCGTCTCCGGCACCGAGCCGTGGGCCGAGGACGGCTGGTCCCGCGTCGCCGTCGGCGAGGTCTCCTTCCGGGTCGTCAAGCCGTGCGGGCGATGCGTCGTGACGACCACCGACCAGGGCACCGCGTGGCGAGGCCGGGAGCCCCTGCACAGCCTCGGTCAGCACCGCCGCATCGACGGCAAACTGGTCTTCGGGCAGAACCTGGTCCCCGTCGGCCGCGGCACGATCCGGGTCGACGACACGGTGCGGGTCGTCGAGTGACGGTCGTTCTTCTCTCCTCCACGAGCCCGATTCGCTCCTCCACGAGCCCGCTTTCCTCCTCTGCGTGCCCGTTTCCCGCTCCAGGGCCGGTTACGGGTAGCGGCCGGTGGGCGGGAACCCGGTTCCGGGCCCGCGCGTTGGGCTATATGAGACGTTCATGAGAATCGGCCCGGGAGGCCACCGCAAGGAGACGGCGCGCGCTCCCTGGCCGACCCACGCGTGAACGGCTCGACCGGGGGCGGTACGGAGCGGGATGGGGGTGGACGTGTGCGGACGATCGCGGGTCTCTGGCGCTGGCGGCACAATCCGCTGTGCCGCACGACCGACCTGACCGAGGCGCGGGTGGCCCTGGCCGGTCTGTTGCTGATCCTGTCGTGGCGCCGCTGGTAGCGCGCTCGTGGGTGGCGCCACCCAGGACGCCCTGCAGCGGTCGGTGCGCGAACAGCACGAGTCCCGGCACCGGGTGGCGGCCACCGTGATCGGCGCCCTGGAGCGTTCACGGCCGGCGATCGACCCGGAGGGGGCGTCCGCCGGGGACCTGCGCAGCCGTGTCCTCGCCGCCTGGACGGCACCGGACGGCTCGCGGCACGAGGCCCCCGTCCTGGTGGGCATCGACGATCCGCGCGCCGGGGAGCGGTTCGCGATATGGACGGACGCGCAGGGCCGGACGTCGGCCCGCCCGCTGGACTCCGCGACCGCGACGACGCACGCCGTGCTCGCCGGGTTCGGCGCCGCGATGTCGGCCGCGGCGCTGGTCGAGACCGCACGGCGGATCGTCGTGTGGCGCATGGTCCACGACCGTTACGCCCGCCTGGAGCGGGAATGGAGCCGGGCGGGCCCCGACTGGGGCAGGACCGGCGCGGACAGTTGACGGGCTTCCGCCTCCGGTCAACTCACCACCTGTGCGCACGCTACGGTGGACCGGCCGAACGAAATCGGCGACAACCCGCGTACGACGAGGTGGGGGCACGACAACGCCATGGCACAGGGCACGGTCCAGGTGACGCACACCGGCACCTCGCGGTGGCGGCGCCGCACAGGTGAGTACGCTTCGCTCGCCGCCGCCCTGGAGGCCGCGGCCGACGGTGACGTCCTCACCGTCGCGCCCGGGACCTACCGGGAAAACCTCGTCGTCCACCGGGCAGTGACCCTGCGCGGGTCCGAGGGCGCCCAGGGTTCCGTCCGGATCGCGCCCGTCGACGGCGTCCCGTTGACCGTGCGCGCCTCGGCGGTGGTCCAGGACCTGCACGTGGAGGGCCAGGACGCGGCTGCGCCCGCGGTACTCGTCGAGGAGGGCACGCCGGAACTGCTGGGGCTGCGGGTGGTCACGCGTTCCGCGTCCGGGATAGAGGTGCGCGGCAGTGCCCGTCCGACGGTGCGGCGTTGCAGCGTCGACAATCCTGCCGGTGTCGGCATCGTCGTCCTCGACGGCGGGGGCGGCGTCTTCGAGGAGTGCGAGGTGGTCTCGGCCGGTCAGGCGGGCGTCGCGGTGCGCTCCGGCGCGCACCCCCGGTTGGAGCGCTGCCGAATCCACCACGCCGCGGGGTCCGGCCTGACGGCGACGGGTGAGGGCTCCTCGCTGGAGGCCGTGGGCTGCGAGGTCTACGAGGTGCGGGGCAGCGGCGTGCAGGTCACCGGCCGGGCCACCGCCCACATGACCGACTGCGACGTGCACCGCACCACCGGTGACGGCGTCACGCTCGACACGGACGCGGTGCTCACGCTCGCCGACTGCCGTATCCACGAGATCCCGGAGAACGCGGTCGACCTGCGTTCCCGCTCCGTCCTCACCCTGACCCGCACCACCGTGCGGCAGTTCGGGCGCAACGGCCTGTCGGTGTGGGACCCGGGCACGCGGGTGGACGCCAACCAGTGCGAGATCTTCGACAGCACGGGCGACTACCCGGCGGTCTGGGTCAGTGACGGCGCGACCGCGGTGCTCGACTCCTGCCGGGTGCACGACGTGCCGGACGCGCTGTTCGTCCTGGACCGCGGATCGCGCGCGGACGTCGTCGACAGTGACCTCTCCCAGGTGCGCAACACGGCCGTGTCGGTGAGCGACGGCGCCACCGCGCAGCTCGACGACTGCCGCATCCGGGACGCCGCCACGGGCGCGTGGTTCCGCGACCACGGCAGCGGCGGCACCCTGAACAACTGCACCCTGGACGGCAACCGCACCGGCGTGATCGTCACCAAGGGCGCCGACCCCACCATCGAGCGCTGCACGGTCGACTCCCCCTCGGAGGCGGGGGTCTACGTGTCGGCCGGAGGCCGCGGCAGCTTCCTGGACTGCCGCGTGACCGGCAGCACCGGCTACGGCTTCCACGTGATCGACGGCTGCCGTACGACGCTGCGCAAGTGTCGTACGGAGCGGTGTGCGCGGGGCGGGTACGAGTTCGCGGACGGCGGACCGGACACGGCGTACGACTCCGGTCCGCTCGTCGAGGACTGCACCAGCGACGAGAGCGGCGGCCTGACTCCGCCCGCCGCGCCGGAACCGGTCGTACAGACGGTGAGCCACTCCCCCGGCCTGCTGGGCTCCATCCCCGGGCAGCGCAGCACCGAACAGGAGCCCCTGATAGCGGGCGCCGGTCCGCCGGAACCGACCCGGACCTCGAAGGCCGTCCTCGGTGAACTGGACGCGCTGGTGGGCCTGGACAGCGTCAAGCGCGAGGTGCGGGCCCTGACCGACATGATCGAGGTGGGCCGGCGCCGGCGGCAGGCGGGACTGAAGGCCGCGTCGGTCAAACGCCACCTGGTCTTCACCGGCTCCCCGGGCACCGGAAAGACCACGGTCGCCCGGTTGTACGGCGAGATACTCGCCTCGCTCGGCGTACTGGACAAGGGGCACCTCGTCGAGGTGTCGCGGGTCGACCTGGTCGGCGAGCACATCGGCTCCACGGCGATCCGCACCCAGGAGGCGTTCCAGCGGGCTCACGGCGGCGTGCTGTTCATCGACGAGGCGTACGCGCTGTCCCCCGAGGACGCGGGCCGGGACTTCGGCAAGGAGGCCATCGACACGCTGGTGAAGCTGATGGAGGACCAGCGGGACGCGGTCGTGGTGATCGTCGCGGGGTACACGGCGGAGATGGAGCGTTTCCTGTCGGTCAATCCCGGGGTGGCGTCCCGGTTCTCACGGACCATCACCTTCGGTGACTACGGGCCCGAGGAGCTGCTGAGGATCGTGGAGCAGCAGGCCGACGAGCACGAGTACCGGCTGGCGCCGGGCGCGGCCGAGGCACTGACGCAGTACTTCACGGCGATCCCGAAGGGCCCGGCCTTCGGCAACGGCCGTACCGCCCGCCAGACGTTCGAAGCGATGGTGGAGCGGCACGCGAGCCGGGTCGCCCAGGTGGCCGACCCCAGCACGGACGACCTGACCCTGCTCTACGCCGAGGATCTGCCGGAGCTGCCGTAGTAGGGCCCGCCGGGGCCGCGGTGGGAGCTCCGGCGGGTTGGCACCGAGCGCCTCAGCAGTCCCCGGATCCGCCGTCCGCCGGGGGGACGGGCGCCGGCCGGCCGGTGTGGCGTGGCGCCGGTACGTCCGGGCGCAGCCTGGCCAGCAGGCGCTGCCGTTCCTCGGCGAAGGCCGGGTCGGCCTGGTAGTCGGAGTGGCCCAGGATGGGCGCGGGCAGCGGGTGGAGTTCGGTGCGGCCATAGGTGAGCGGGTCCTTGAGAGGTCCGCGGTCGACCGCCGGGCCCGAGTCGCCGGGCAGCCGCATCGGGCCGCCGATGGGATCGGTACGCCGGTACAGGTTGCGCCAGCAGTCGACCTCCTCGTGCAGCGAGCCGAGCGCCGCCGGTCCGAAGTGGGCCGGGAACCAGCGGCCGTACAGCCGCTCCAGCGGTGAGCCGTACGTGAGCAGGGCGACCCGCTTGCGGGCGGACGGCTCCAGTTGCCAGGCCGCGGAGGCGGCGAGGACGCTGCCCTGCGAGTGCCCGGAGATGACCAGCCGACCGCCGGTGGCCCGGGTCCAGGTCGCCATCCGCCAGGTCAGGTCGGGCACCGCGCGCTCGGCGTAGCAGGGCGGTGCGAAGGGGTGGGCGGCGCGCGGCCAGAAGGTGCCGACGTCCCACAGGATGCCGATGGTGCGCCGCGCGGAGGGGTCCTTGTAGGCGCGCCTTCCCCAGGTGACGAACAGTATGAAGCCGAGGCCGATGAGCCAGGAGCCCAGCGCCTGCGCGGTCTGCGCGGCGCCGTGCACGACGGCGTACGTTCCGCGCGCGGCCTCGCCCGGCACCCGGCCGGTCGCCAGGGCGCCCACCAGGGCTCCGGCACCGAGCAGCAGGGTGGCGGCGGAGGTGAGGGCGACGAGGAGGGGCGCCCGGTCGGTGAGGGTGGCCAGGGCGCGGGTGAGCGCGATGCGCCGGGTGCGTCCCGGGTCGCCGGCCTCCCCGGGGTGGTCACCCTCCACGGCGTCCCGTTCGACGCGGGCGAGACGCCAGGTGTGCCGGGCGAGCGCGGCGCACAGCAGGAGTACGACGACGAGCAGCGGCGGGATGACGGACGCGTGCCAGGTCAGCAGGACGGGTGGGCCGTCGATGGAGGTGCCGGTGCCGTCCAGCCAGTCCGACACCCGCTGGCAGACGCCGCCGGACATCACGCCGCCCAGGGCGCAGGCCAGCATGGCGACGGCGGGGCCGCCGAGGCCGCGCATCGCGACGCGGGCGTCGGGGAGGCTGCGGTGGATGACGTGGGCGACCACGGCGAGGGCGAGGACCAGCAGTCCCTGGACCAGGGTGATGCCGCCGAACGTCATGTCCCCCGGCAACCGCCCGGCCGACGTCCACTCCGGGCGGGCCCAGCCTCCGTACAGCAGAGCGAGAACGAGGAGGGCGAGGGCCGCGAGCGGCAGGGGCCGTACGACGTGCTCGTCGAGTTCCCGGTCGAGACGGTTCTCGCTGCGGCCCCGGCGGCAGACCACCGCGACCACGGCGACCGCCCCGGCGGCCAGTGCCGCCTCCAGGACCCAGCCCAGCGTGTCGAGCAGCGCGGGTCCCCCCGCCCGGCGGTCGAAACGGGCCGCCGGTGCGCCGACCGCCGCGGCGACCGTCAGCAGGGCCGCGGCGGTGTGCGCGGCGCGCAACCGGGCCACCAGGCGGCGCCCGTACCAGAACCCGGGCCGGCCCAGGGCGGTGTGGCCGGGGCCCTCCTCGGGGCCGGGCTCGCGGTCCGTCGGCGGCTGGGACTCGTACGCCCGCCAGGTGCGCAGCGACAGGTACCACAGCAGGCCGGTGAGCGCGGCGGGTACCACGGCCGCGAGGGCGAGCCTGCGGCCGGGCGTGCTCCACCAGCCGCCGTCCGACATGTCCGGCGACAGGAAGCCCAGCCAGGAATGCCGCTCGGCACACACCCGTGTACCCGCGCACTGCCACGCCACGAGGTCGAGGGCGACCTCGCAGGCCGCGGCGACCAGCAGCACCGTCAGGGTCAGGCCCGCGAGCCGCACCAGCAGCCCGTACAGGCGGACCGTCCGGGTCCGGCCGTGGGCGGTGGGCCGCATCCAGTGGGCGAGATTGACCACCATGAAGGGCAGAAGCAGCAGCCACAGGGCGCGGGTGCCGTTGCCGGAGGTGAGGTTGCACCAGACGTAGGCCTCGGGCACCGGACGTCCCCGGTAGTCCTTCGGCCGGGACTCGGCGTCGGCGTCCTCGGTGCGCCGGAAGACGGCCGCGATGTGGTCGCCGGTGACCCGCACCGTCCGCGGGTCGTCCAGCATCTCGGCGGGTGTCGTGCCACCCACTCCGTGCACCAATAGCTCCAGGGCGGTGCCGGTCCTCCCCTCTTCTCCGCCTGTCCCGTCTGGCCCGTCTTCTCCGTTCACCCTGTTTTTCCCGTTCGCCTCGTCTCTCCCGTCGCGCGGTCCGGTGGCGCCCTGCGCGCCCGTCCCGGCCCATGACTGCTCGTGTTCCTGTTCCACGCTCCGCATCCCCCCGTGACACGCAGTCGGCTCTGTCCGTGCGGGCACAAGGATCTCCGCTGAGCGGGCGGCGCACACCCCTCGGCACGGAATCTCCCCGAACCGTGTTCCAGGTGTCGCCGGAGGGGGAGTGGAGTGGCATGTGCGCGACCGACAGGCGATGGCACGACCCGGGGCGTGGCGTGCGAGGATGGGACGTCCGCGCACAGGAGTGGGGAGCAGTCCTCATCAGAGCGGGTGCGTCGGCGTGTCGGGCGGTTTTGCGGCGAAAGGACCGAAGCGTACGTGAGTGAGAATCCGAACCTCCTCGCGGAGCAGCGGCGCGCCCTGATTCTGGACGAGGTGCGCCGCCGGGGCGGAGTCCGGGTCAACGAGCTGACCCGCAAGCTCGGTGTGTCGGACATGACGGTCCGCCGCGACCTCGACGCGCTGGCCCGGCAGGGCGTGCTGGAGAAGGTGCACGGTGGCGCGGTCCCGGTGGTCGAGGCGAGTACGCACGAGCCCGGGTTCGAGGCGAAGTCGGGCCTTGAACCGACCGCCAAGGAGGACATCGCGCGGGCCGCGGCGCACCTGGTCGCGCCGGGCGCCGCGATCGCCCTGTCGGGTGGAACGACCACGTACGCGCTGGCGCACCGACTGCTGGACGTGCCCGATCTGACGGTGGTCACCAACTCAGTGCGGGTCGCCGACGTGTTCCACGTCGCGCAGCGCACCTCGGGCGCGCGGCAGGGCGCGGCGACGGTGGTACTCACGGGTGGTGTGCGCACTCCCTCCGACTCCCTGGTGGGTCCGGTCGCCGACCAGGCGATCGCCACACTCCACTTCGACGTGCTGTTCCTCGGCGTGCACGGGATATCGGCCGAGGCCGGCCTGTCGACCCCGAACCTCGCGGAGGCCGAGACCAACCGGCGGCTGGTGCAGTCGGCGCGGCGTGTCGTGGTGGTCGCCGACCACACCAAGTGGGGTGTCGTGGGCCTGAGTTCCTTCGCGGCGCTGGAGCAGGTGGACACGCTGGTGACGGACGCGGACCTACCGGCGGACGCCCGCACGGAGATCGCGGAGCACCTGGGACTGATCGTGGCGGGCGAGCCGGAGACGACCGCCTGACCTCGGCGGACGCCGGTGCCCGCCCGTGGTCCCGCTGACACCCGGCGCGGCCCCCGCTATCGTGACGTCTCCCGGCCGACCGTCCGCATGCGTGGTTTCGCCCAAGGGGGTTCTCTGCATGGCGCTCCGTCTGCGTCCGGTGGGTCTCGACTTCGTCGAGACGGCGCCGGTACGTCTGGTCTTCGCCCGGGAGCTCTCCGCCGCTCCGGGTCCGGTCTTCCGGGCGCTCGCCGAGGACGTTCCGGGCTGGACCACCTGGTTCTCAGCGGTGACGTTCGCCCGGCCCACAGGTGAGGGAGCGGGGCGGGAGATCCGACTCAAGGGCGGTACGCGCTTCGTGGAGACGGTGCTGGCGGCCGAGCGGCCCGAGGTGTACGCCTATCGCGTGGACGCCACCAACGTGCCCGGCGCCCGGGCCATGGCCGAGGAGTGGCGGCTGGCGCCCGCCGGAGCCGGCACACGCGTGCGGTGGACGTTCGCCGTCGACGGTACGGCGCCGTTCCGCTTCGTGCTGAACCGCGCGCGACCGGGTCTGGAGCGGGCCTTCCGGGACGCGGTCACGTCGCTGGACAGGCGGCTCACCCGCCCCTAGATGTCACCGACGTCCCCGGACAGCGCACCTGGAGGCGTACTGACCCGGGCACGGCCCGCGCCACGTCGTCCCCGGTCAGCCGGGCCAGGCGCCCGTGTGCAGCAGGGACTCGATCGCCGCCGTGTACGGGCCGATGTCGAGGCCCTGTCCGGCGAGCCAGGCGTCCGAGTAGTACTTGTCGAGGTACCGGTCCCCCGGATCGCACAGCAGCGTCACCACGCTGCCCCGGCGTCCCTCGGCCACCATCTCGGCGACGATCTTCAGCGCGCTCCACAGCCCGGTACCCGTGGAGCCGCCCGCCTTGCGGCCGATGGCCTGTTCCAGGGCCCGGACGGCCGCCACGCTCGCCGCGTCCGGCACCTTCATCATGCGGTCGATCGCGCCGGGCACGAAGCTCGGTTCCATACGAGGCCTGCCGATGCCCTCGATCCGTGAGCCGCGGTCGCAGGCGACGTCCGGATCGCCGGTGGTCCAGCCCTCGAAGAAACAGGAGTTCTCCGGGTCGGCCACGCAGACGCGGGTGTCGTGCTGCATGTAGTGCACATAGCGCGCGAGGGTCGCCGAGGTACCGCCGGTGCCGGCCGTGGCGACGATCCACGCCGGTTCGGGGAACCTCTCCAGCCGCAGCTGCCGGAAGATCGACTCCGCGATGTTGTTGTTGCCGCGCCAGTCCGTGGCGCGCTCGGCGTAGGTGAACTGGTCCATGTAGTGGCCGCCGGTCTCGGCCGCGAGGCGGGCGGACTCCTCGTACATCCGGCGGGAGTCGTCCACGAAGTGGCACCGTCCGCCGTGGAACTCGATCAGGCGGATCTTCTCCGCGCTGGTCGTGCGCGGCATGACGGCGATGAAGGGCACGCCGATCAGCTTCGCGAAGTACGCCTCGGAGACGGCCGTCGAGCCGCTGGACGCCTCGATCACCGGGCGGTCCGGCCGGATCCAGCCGTTGCACAGGCCGTAGAGGAACAGCGAGCGGGCGAGGCGGTGTTTGAGGCTGCCGGTGGGGTGGGTCGACTCGTCCTTCAGATACAGGTCGATGCCCCATCGCTCGGGCAGCGGAAAGAGGAGCAGGTGGGTGTCGGCCGAGCGGTTGGCGTCCGCCTGGACCTTGCGTACGGCTTCTTTCAGCCATGCGCGGTAGGCGGTGTCGCTGTGATCGACGTCGAGGGTGGCGCCGGTGCGGGACTGCTGAGGGGTGCTCACGACGGGGCTCCTTAGGCTGCGCGCCGACGGCGCGTCGCGCGGCCGACACCTCGATCATAGGCACGTTCCACACGCTTCTCACCTGCATAAACACACCTTTGGGCGGCCCAAAGGCACCCCTGGGGGTCGGCCCCCGGCACGGTGGGGGCGCATTCGCGCGAGTGCTCCGGTCGCCGCCGGAAAGGAGCGGCGCGTACTGGTGCTCGACGCGCGGTGCGGGCAGACTGCCAGCGGGCGGGACCGGGTTCCCGCCGCGGGCGCACACTGGAGCACGGAACGAGCCGGAACCGGGCGCACCGATGTGCACGGTCCGGCAACCGACGCGCACGAGGGGGCGACGGCATGGCGGAGCCGGAGTTCAGGGCGACGGGGGTGCGGATAGGCAAGCGACTGCGCTCACTCACCCGGGCCGGCACGGTCCGGATCAGCGGCGGCCGGGTGGAGTTGCTCACCAGCTACGGCAGTGAGATCGACAGTGCGCCGGTGCAGGCGGTTCGCGCCTCCCGTCCCTGGTTCGCCCCCGAGGGCCGGGCCCTCGCCGACCTCAACGGCAAGCGGTACCTGCTGACGCTGGGCGAGCGGGACCCCGCGCCGGGCGAACCGGGTCCGCCCGCGGCCCGCCGTTTCATCGAGGCGGTGCGCAGGGCTGCCGGGCACCGCGTTTGAGATGTCCGTAAGTTGCGGTGCCTCACCCCTTGCGCCACGCTGGTCTCACGTCACTCTGGGTTTACCGGCGATAACGCTGCGAACCAGCCCGCCGGCCATGACAGCAGGCGGCGATGCGCCGCGTGCGCCCTGCTGGATCCGAACTCCGTGTTCTTCCGGACCTCTATGCCGGGGAGTCGCAGCCGTGATCAGTCACCCAAGCAGACACTGCACGGTGGAGCTCCAAGCCCTGCCGTCGCGGATCGGCCAGGTCCGCAGAATCGTATCTGCGCAATTGCGCTACTGGCATATGGATCCCCTGATCGACCGGGCCGCGCTCGGCGTGACGGAGTTGTTGACCAACGTCCACCTGCATGCCCGGCCCGACAAGACGTGCACCGTGGAGATAGAGCTGATCCTGGACCGGCTCACCGTCTCCGTGCGCGACCGTGATCCGCGTCTGCCCGTGGTGGACGACGCCGAGCCGCTCGCGACCTGCGGGCGCGGGCTCTCCATGGTGGCCGCGATGAGCGAGAGCTGGGGTGTCCGGCCGGACGGCGAGTCCGGCAAGGTCGTCTGGTTCACGCTCCCGACGGCCGTCTCCGTGGCGCCGCCCGCCGCGTCGCCCGTCGCCGCGCGCCCACCGCGGCGCCTGGTCGGCGAGGTGTCGGCCGCCTCGTTCGCGGAGGTCGAACGCGCGGCGGACCTGGGCAGACCCCAACCCGCTCCCGCCCGGTCGGCCGCTGCCGGCTGACCGGGCGGTGACCGTTCGCCGCCACGGACCGTGCGGTAACCGCTCGCCGCCACGGACCGTGCGGTAACCGCTCGCCGCCACGGACCGTGCGGGCGCGTTCCAGGCCACCGCCGCTCCGTGGGCGGGTCGGGCGGCGGAGGGTGCCCCCGCCGCCGCCGCCGGGAGGCGGAGGGGCCGACGGTGCGCCGCTCCGGCTCCCCGGCCGGTCTGGCTAGGCTCGTTCCATGCTGAGACTCGGTATCCCTGTCATCGGCGTCACGGACGTGCCCCGCGCGGTGGCGTTCTGGACGGCTGCGCTGGATCTGGTCGCCACCGAGGAGTGGGCGAGCGATACGTGGCGGACGCTCGATCACGCCGACGGTTCCGGGCGGGCCCTCGGCCTGCTGCGCAGCGAGTCACCGGCGGAGTCGCGGCCCCGTCTCCACCTGGACCTGTTCACGGACACGGCGGAGGAACAGCGGGCGGAGGTACGGCGGCTGACCGGTCTCGGCGCGCGGACCGTCGACTGGGACCTGTACCCGCCCGACCCCGACTTCGTCGTCCTCGCCGACCCGGACGGCAACATCTTCTGCGTCGTCGACCTCAGTCACGCCCCGAGCGGCGGCGACCGGCCGGCCGGCTGAGCCGACGGCGCCGACCCGGCCGGACACGGACCGCTACGCCAGCGCGCCCAGCGGATCGTCCAGCACCGGCTGCCAGGCCAGTTCGGCCGCGCCGACCAGGCTGTTGTGGTCCAGGCCGCACGGCAGGATGGGTACGCCGCCGCTCTGACCCCACAGGCTTCGGCCTGCGACGACCGCGCGCAGACGCCCGGGGTCGGCGTCGAGGAGTTCCCTGTGGAGTCCGCCGAGGATGATGCGGTCCGGGTTGAGGATGTTCACCAGCCCGGCGAGGCCCAGGCCGAGACGGTCGATGAGGATCTCGGTGGCGGTGCGGACGGCCGGGTCGGCGTACTCGTCACGGATCAGGTCCTTGGACCGCTGGAGCAGCGACACCTCGGGGCCGGGCTCGCGGCCTGCCGCCGTGAGGAACGCCAGCGGGTCGGTCTCCACGTCCAGGCAGCCGTGGCCCCCGCAGTAGCAGGGGCGGCCCTCGGGGTTGACGGTGAGGTGACCGACCTCCAGAGCGAGGCCCGAACTGCCTGTGTGCAGGCGGCCGTCGAGGACCAGCGCGCCGCCGACCCCGCGGTGCCCGGTGGCCACGCAGAGCAGGTCGCGGGCTCCGCGCCCGGCCCCGTGCCGGTGTTCGGCGAGCGCGGCGAGGTTGACGTCGTTCGCGGCGAACGCGGGGCCGGCGATCCCGGCGGCGCGCACCTGCTCGGCGAAGATCCGGCGCACGGGCGCACCGGCCGGCCAGGCCAGGTGGAGCGGATTCAGGGCGAGGCCGTCCGGTTCCGCCACGGCGGACGGTACGGCGAGTCCCGCGCCGACGCAGCGGCGCCCGGTCTCCCTCAGGAGTTCCGCGCCCGCCTCGACGACGGAGCCGAGCACCTTCGCAGGATCGGCGTCGACGACCTCGCGGCCGGGCGCGGTGGCGACGATCCGGCCGCCGAGACCCACCAGGGCGGCCCGGAACCCGTCGGCGTGAACCTGGGCGGCGAGGGCGACGGGCCCGTCCTCGGCGACCGCGAGGCGGTGCGAGGGGCGGCCCTGGGAACCGGCCGCCGCGGCAGGACGGGCGTCGACCCGGATCAGGCCGAGCGCCTCCAGTTCGGCGGCGACCGCGCCGGCCGTGGCCCGGGTCACGCCGAGTTCGGCGGTGAGGACGGCCCGGGTGGGAGCGCGTCCGGTGTGCACGAGCTCCAACGCGGGTCCGAGCGCGCCGCGCCCCCGGTCCAGCCGCGCCCTCGAGGTGGTCCCTTCCCCCGCCGTCCGGGGGTCCGCCTTGCCGCTCATGAGGGGGAGTCTCCCATGATCCGCGAGGGGTGGGGAGCCCGGATGCCGCTGACCCGGAGCGTGATGTTCAGCCGCCCGGTGAGCCCCAACTCGGGCGGCGCGGTGCCCGGGTGCACCCGGGGCACCCCGTGGTACGCGAGCCGGGACGGCCCGCCGAAGACGAACAGGTCGCCGCTGCGCAGCTCGACGTCGGTGTAGGGGCGGGCCCGGGTCGCGGGATTACCGAAGCGGAAGACGCAGGTGTCGCCGAGGCTGAGGGACACCACGGGCGCGTCGGACTTCTCGTCGGCGTCACGGTGCATGCCCATGCCGGCGTCGGAGTCGTAGAAGTTGATCAGCGCGATGTCGTACGGCTCCTGTGCCACCGCGTCGGCGCCGAGCGCGTCGCTCACCGCCCGGCCGGCCAGGTCGCCGAGCCAGTCCGGGAAGGGCTTCACGGAGGTGCCGTCACCGTCGACGACGGTGGGGGCGTAGGCGTACGGGTACCAGTGCCACCCGAGGCACACCTGCCGGGCGGTCATCGTGCCGCCGCCGGGGGTGCGGACCGTGCGCAGTCCGGCCGGTGGCCGGGCCCACTCCCGGCAGGCGTGCAGCATCTCGCGCTGCCGTTCCGGGTCCAGCCAGTCCGGTACGTGGACGGCGCCGGGCGCGGCCTCGGCACGGGTCCTGGGGAACAGCTCGGCGTCCATGCCGTCCATCCTGCCCGGGCCCTCCTTCGCTCCGCCCGGCACGGCCCGAGCTGGGGCTCGGCTAGCCTGGACGCACGATGAACGACCGCAGCGACCGTATGACGACGCCCTGGGGCGAGCATGTGCTGGCCCGCTTCCCCGAGGATCCGCACGACCGGCTCCGTGCCTGGGACGCCTCCGACGAGTATCTCCTCGGGCACCTCGCGGACCAGGAGGTCCCGCTGTCCGGCACGGTCGTGGTCGTCGGCGACCGCTGGGGTGCGCTGGTGACGGCGCTGGCGGCGCACCGGCCGGTGCAGATCACCGACTCCCACCTCGCACGGGAGGCGACCCGCGCGAACCTGGAGCGGAGCGGCGTCGAGCCGGACTCCGTGCGCCTGCTCACCACGCAGGACCCACCACCGGACCGCGTCGACGTGCTGCTGGTGCGGGTGCCGAAGAGCCTGGCGCTGCTGGAGGACCAGCTGTTGCGGCTGGCGCCCGCGCTGCACGAGGGCACGGTCGTCGTCGGCACCGGGATGGTCAAGGAGATCCACACCTCGACGCTCAGGCTGTTCGAGCGGATCGTCGGGCCGACCCGGACCTCACTGGCCGAGAAGAAGGCCCGGCTCGTCTTCGCCACGCCCGACCTCTCACTGAAGCGGCCCGCCACCCCCTGGCCGCTCACCTACCGGCTCCCCGACGACGTCGGGCCGCTCTCCGGCCGGACCGTCGTCAACCACGCCGGTGTGTTCTGCGCCGACCGGCTCGACATCGGCACCCGTTTCTTCCTCCAGCACCTGCCGGACGCCGTCGGGTCCCGGCGGGTGGTGGACCTCGGCTGCGGCAACGGTGTGGTCGGTACGGCGGTGGCGCTGGCCGACCCCGCGGCCGACGTGCTGTTCACCGACGAGTCCTTCCAGGCCGTCGCCTCGGCCCGGGCGACGTACGAGGCGAACGGGGCGGCGGGGCAGGCGGAGTTCCGGGTCGGTGACGGGCTGACCGGGGTGCCGGACGGCAGCGTCGACCTGGTGCTCAACAACCCGCCGTTCCACTCGCATCAGGCGACGACCGACGCAACGGCGTGGCGGATGTTCACCGGAGCGCGGCGTGTGCTGCGCCCCGGCGGTGAGCTGTGGGTGGTCGGCAACCGGCACCTGGGCTACCACGTCAAGCTGCGGCGCCTGTTCGGCAACAGTCACCTGGTGGCGGGGGACCGGAAGTTCGTGGTGCTGATGGCCGTCAGGAAGTAGTGCGGGCGACCACCTGGATGATCGCCGCCACCGTCCGCGCCATGGCTTCCCTTCCCGCGGTGAGGTAGCCGCGCGAGTCGACCGCCTCGGGGCGGGCGGCCAGGAACTCCCTGATCGCGCCGGTCATGGCGAGGTTGAGCGCGGTGCCGACGTTGACCTTGGAGATGCCACCCGCGACGGCCGCGGCGAGTTCGCCGTCCGGGACTCCGGAGGAACCGTGCAGCACGAGCGGCACGTCCAGTACACCCGAGACTTCCTTGAGCAGGTCGTGGTCGAGGGCGGCGGTGCGCGTGGTCATGGCGTGGGAGCTGCCGACCGCGACGGCCAGGGCGTCCACGCCGGAGTCGGCGACGAAGGCGCGCGCCTCGGCGGGGTCGGTGCGGGCTCCGGGCACGTGGGCGTCGAGCGGCGGTGCGCCGTTCTTGCCACCGACCTCCCCCAACTCGGCCTCGATCCACAGTCCCCGGGCATGTGCCCAGTCGGCGGCGGCCCGGGTCGCGGCGAGGTTCTCCACGTACGGCAGCCGGGAGGCGTCGTACATCACGGAGCTGAATCCGGCGTCCGGGGCCTGGCGCAGCAGGCCGACGCTCTGGACGTGGTCGAGGTGCAGGGCGACGGGTACGGCAGCGCCCTCCGCCGCGGCGACGGCCGCGCGGGCCAGGGGCAGCAGGCGACCGTAGCGGTACTTCACCGCGTTCTCGCTGACCTGGAGGACGACGGGCGTGTGCACGGACTCGGCGCCGGCGACGACGGCCTCGATGTGCTCCAGGGTGACGATGTTGAAGGCGGCGACGGCGGAGCGCGCGGCCACGGCGCGGCCGACCAGGTCGCCGGTGGTGGCGAGGGGCACGGTCTCTCCCTTCCCGGGAGTCGGAGCGCGGGTGTCGGGGCAGGTGATCGTGGGGCTGACGTCTGGGGCGGGTCCGCTGAGGCGGGCGCCAGGAGGCAGGTGCCGTGAGGCGGGCGTCAAGGGGCAGGTGCGGTGAGGCGGGCGTCAAGGGGCAGGTGCGGTGAGGCGGGCGTCAAGGGGCGAGGATCACCGAGCGGGTGAGATGGCGGGGCCGGTCCGGGTTCAGGCCGCGGGCGGCTGCGACGGCGACCGCGAGGCGCTGGGCGCGGACCAGTTCGGCGAGCGGGTCGAGCTCCCCGGGCACCCACAGCGCGCCGGTGTCGCGAACCTGACCGACCAGCCCCTCGGGTGCCTCGCCGAACATCCAGGTCGCCGTTGTGGCGGTGCTGATACTGATGGGGCCGTGTCGGTACTCCATGGCCGGGTAGGCCTCGGTCCAGGACAGGGAGGCTTCTCGCATCTTCAGGCCGGCCTCGTTGGCGAGGCCGACGGTCCAGCCCTGGCCGAGGAAGGTGAACTGGGTGCGCTCGACGAGCCCTTCGGGCAGCTCTGCCGCGAGTGCGGTGCGTGCGTCGGCGACGACCGCGTCGGTGTGCAGCCCCAGGTGGGCGCGGAGCAGGGTGAGGGCGGTGGTCGCGAACCGGGTCTGCACGACCGAACGTTCGTCCGCGAAGTCGAGGACCACCACGTCGTCCGAGGCGGTCATCACGGGCGTGTCCGGGTCCGCGGTGAGCGCGACGGTACGGGTGCGCCCCCTCAGCTCCCTGAGCAGTTCCAGTACTTCGGTGGTGGTCCCGGAACGGGTGAGGGCGACGACACGGTCGTACGCGCGACCGCGTGGGAATTCCGAGGCGGCGAAGGCGTCCGTCTCGCCCTGGCCCGCGCCCTCCCGCAGCGCCGCCGCGGACTGGGCCATGAAGTACGAGGTGCCGCAGCCGACGATCGCCACCCGCTCCCCCGGCGCGGGCAGCACCGCCGTGTGCCGTGCCGCCCGGGCGGCGGCGCGTGTCCAGCACTCGGGCTGGCTGTTGAGCTCGTCCTCGACATACGTCATGCCGCACACTCCCCGATCACTGCCCCATGACCATCCGGGCTCGGTCTGATTATTCCTGCAAGATATAGCGAGTTTTCGAGCACAATCAAGCAGATCGGCGAGAAGAGTGAGGTGCGCTAGGGTCGGCGGGAGATCGAGGAACGGAGACGCGGATGTCGCGCGACGCCCGCTGGAAGGCGCTGCTGGAGCTGCTCGTCGAGCGTGGCCGGCTGGACGTCGAGGAGGCGGCGACCGAGCTGGAGGTCTCGGCCGCGACGATCCGCCGCGACTTCGACCGGCTCGCCGAGCAGCAGATGCTGGTGCGCACACGCGGTGGCGCCGTCGTGCACGGGGTGTCGTACGAACTGCCGCTGCGCTACAAGACAGCCCGCCGCGCCTCGGAGAAGCAGCGCGTCGCACAGGCGGTCGCCGCCCTGCTGGCGCCCGGTGAGGCGGTCGGACTGACGGGAGGCACGACCACCACAGAGGTGGCACGCGCCCTTGCCGTGCGCGCCGACCTGGCCGCCGGCACTCCCGCGCTGACCGTGGTCACCAACGCACTCAACATCGCGAACGAGCTGGCCGTCCGGCCGCAGTTCAAGATCGTGGTGACTGGCGGGGTCGCCCGGGCGCAGTCGTACGAGCTGATCGGGCCGCTCGCGGACGGGGTGCTGGGGCAGGTGACCCTCGACGTCGCGGTACTGGGCGTCGTCGCCTTCGACGTCGCGCACGGGGCCGCGGCCCACGACGAGGCGGAGGCGGCCATCAACCGGCTGCTGTGCGAGCGTGCCGAGCGCGTGGTCGTGGCCGCCGACTCCAGCAAGCTGGGCCGACGGGCGTTCGCCCGGATCTGCGCGGCCGAGTCGGTGGACACGCTGGTCACGGACAGTGCGGCGGCCCCGGAGCTGGTCCGGCAGTTCGAGGAGGCCGGGGTCCGGGTCGTCATGGCCTGACTGGTCGGCCGACAGCCATGGCCGCCGGGAGGCCCGGCCGTCACTGGACCCGACCGTCAGCGCATCCGACCGTCAGCGCATCCGACCGTCAGTGCGTCCGACCGTCAGTGGCCGTGATCGTCGGTGTGCCCAGTCGTGGCGGTCGGGGCGGGCTCCTCCGTGCCGGGTGCCGAACCGGCCCGTACGGTGAACGCCGCGGTGTGGACCTCACCCCGGTGCTGGAAGTCCAGGAAGAGGCGGTAGCCGCCGCCGCTGGGCGCGGTGGCCGTGAAGGAGACCTCCGGGCCGGGCTTCGTGGTGCCGTCTCCGGGCTCACCGTTCGGGTGGACGTGGAGGTAGGCGAGGTCGCCGGAGCGCAGCGCGACCAGATGTCCGTAGGCACCCAGGTAGGGCTGGAGGTCGTTGACGGGCTCGCCGTCGCGGGAGACCTTCAGCTTCAGCTCGCTCGCCCCGCCGGGACGCAGAGAACCGGCGAGTGTGACCTCGTAGCCGTCGGTCCGGGCGGTGCTGTTCAAAGCCGGCAGTGGAGCGGGCTCGTAGCGGCCGGAGGCGGCGAGGTCGGCGCCGAGGGTGAGGTTCTCCGCGCGCTTCTCGGCCGGGGTGAAGTCGGCGAAGACCCGGTAGTCGCCCGCGCGGGGCAGGTCGACGGGGGCGCTCCAGGCGCCGTCGGCGGCACGGGTGGGGTGCAGGTGGCGGTAGGTGGCCAGATCTCGTGAGGCCAGGATGAGGTGCAGTTCCTTGTCGTGCTCGCGCTGGTACGCCGTGACGGCCTGGCCGCTGTCGTCGCGGACGGTGAAGCGCAGCTCGGTGCGCTGACCGGCGGTGACCCGAGAGGTGGCGAGGTCGAGGGTGTAGCCGTCCTCGGAGATCCGCAGTCCGCCGGGCCCAGTGGCCTCGTGCCCACCGCGGCCGCCGCCGTCCACGGCCTCCTCCGGTCGCGGTGACGGCCCGCTGTGCTCGTCGTGGGGTGCGGGCGCGCTCTCCGCGACCACCGGATCCACTCCCTTGCCGACGCCGTAGGCGGTGCCGAAGGTGGCTGCGATTGCGGCGGTGAACGCGGTGATCCTCAGTCCGGTGCGCATGATCGTCTCCTTGGAGCCTGGGCCTCCGACTCGCACGGAGACCTTTCATGCACGTCACCATACCCCCGGGGGGTACTTCGTCAAGAGGTGCGAGAGAGGGTTGCGTTCGCTACCCCCCAGGGGTATACATGAAATCGACAGAGATACCCCACCCCCGTATCGACATCGACGTCAAGAGACTCCGGAGAATGCCATGACCTCGACCGCCACCACCTCCGTCACCCCGCCCTTCACCGCCACCTACGCCGTGTCCGGGATGAGCTGCGGTCACTGCAGGGCGACGCTCACCCGGGTGATCGGTGAGGTGGACGGTGTCACCGGTGTCGACGTCCAGGTGGACACCGGCCGCGTCACCGTCACCGGAACCGCCGAACCGGACGACGCCGCGATCGCCGAGGTCGTCGACGAGGCCGGCTACGAGCTGACCGGCCGCGTCTGACCCGGCTGCGTCCGACCCGACCGCGTCCGACCGATCCCCACTCCCCCGCCACACCGCCGAAGCCCGCGCACCGGGCCCCGGCCGACGACCCCGCATCAGGAGTAGTCATGACCACCAGTACGACCAACGCACCGGCCGCGGTAGAACTCGCCATCGGCGGCATGACCTGTGCCTCGTGCGCCGCCCGGATCGAGAAGAAGCTCAACCGGATGGACGGGGTCACCGCCACCGTCAACTACTCGACGGAAAAGGCCAAGGTCCACTACGCCGGTGACGTGTCCGTCCCGGAGCTGATCGCCACGGTCGAGGCGACCGGCTACACCGCCCGTGAACCGGAGCCGGTGCGCATCGAGGCCGAGTCCGGGACGGAGAGCGCCGAAGCCGCCGACGAGCTGCGGCCGCTGCGGGAGCGACTGGTCACGGCCGTGGTGCTGGCCGTGCCGGTCATCGCGATGGCGATGGTGCCGGCGTTGCAGTTCGAGTACTGGCAGTGGCTGTCTCTGACTCTGGCGGCGCCCGTGGTGACATACGCCGCCTGGCCCTTCCACCGGGCCGCCTTCACCAACGCCCGGCACGGCGCCGCCACCATGGACACGCTGATCTCGGTGGGCACGTCGGCGGCGTTCCTGTGGTCGCTGTGGGCGTTGTTCTTCGGCACCGCCGGTACGCCCGGCATGACCCACCCCTTCGAGCTGACCATCGCCCGCAGCGACGGCGCCGGGAACATCTACCTGGAGGCCGCCGCCGGGGTGACCGCGTTCATCCTGGCCGGCCGCTACTTCGAGGCCCGCTCCAAGCGGAAGGCGGGAGCGGCGCTGAAGGCCCTGCTGGAGCTGGGCGCCAAGGATGTGACAGTCCTGCGGGGCGGCGCCGAGGAGCAGATCCCGGTCGCCGAGCTGGCGGTGGGCGACCGTTTCCTCGTCCGTCCCGGCGAGAAGATCGCGACCGACGGCACGGTCGTCGAGGGCACCTCGGCGGTCGACGCGTCGATGCTCACCGGTGAGTCCGTGCCGGTCGAGGTCGGCGTGGGCGACGCGGTCACCGGCGCGACCGTGAACGCGGGCGGCCGGCTGGTCGTCGAAACCGCCCGGGTCGGCGCCGACACCCAGCTCGCGCGGATGGCGAAACTCGTGGAGGACGCGCAGAACGGCAAGGCCGCCGCCCAGCGGCTCGCCGACCGCATCTCCGGTGTCTTCGTGCCCGTCGTCATCGCCCTGGCCCTGGCCACCCTCGGCTTCTGGATCGGCAACGGTGCCGGACTGACCGCCGCGTTCACCGCCGCCGTCGCCGTACTGATCATCGCCTGCCCCTGCGCGCTGGGCCTGGCCACGCCGACCGCGCTGATGGTCGGCACCGGGCGCGGCGCCCAGCTCGGCATCCTCATCAAGGGTCCCGAGGTCCTGGAGTCCACCCGCAAGGTCGACACCATCGTTCTGGACAAGACCGGCACCGTCACCACCGGCCGCATGACCCTGCTCGCCGTCCACACCGCCGACGGCACCGAGGAGCGTGACGTGCTCCGCCTCGCGGGCGCGCTGGAGCACTCCTCCGAGCACCCGATCGCCCGCGCCGTGGCCGCCGGGGCGGCCGACCGCGTGGGCACCCTGCCCGTTCCCGAGGACTTCGCCAACGTTGCGGGGCTCGGTGTGCAGGGCGTCGTCGACGGTCACGCCGTCCTGGTGGGCCGGGAGAAGCTCCTCGCCGAGTGGGCCATGGAGCTGCCCGTCGGACTGGCGCGGGCCAAGGCCGAAGCCGAGGCGGCGGGCCGCACAGCGATCGCCGTGGCCTGGGACGGTGAGGCCAGGGCAGTCCTGGAGGTCGCCGACGCCGTCAAGGACACCAGCGCCGAAGCCATCACCCGGCTGCGCGCCCTGGGCCTGACCCCGATCCTGCTGACCGGCGACAACCGGGCCGTCGCCGAGGCGGTGGCCGCGGAGGTCGGCATCGACGCCGAGCACGTCATCGCCGAGGTCATGCCCCAGGACAAGGTCGACGTCGTCAAGCGCCTGCAGAGCGAGGGCCGCTCGGTCGCCATGGTCGGCGACGGAGTCAACGACGCCGCTGCCCTCGCCCAGGCCGACCTCGGGCTGGCCATGGGCACCGGCACCGACGCCGCCATCGAAGCCGGCGACCTCACCCTCGTCCGCGGTGACCTGCGCGCCGCCGCCGACGCCATCCGCCTGGCCCGCAAGACACTCGGCACCATCAAGTCCAACCTCTTCTGGGCCTTCGCCTACAACATCGCCGCCCTCCCGCTCGCCGCCGCCGGACTCCTCAACCCCATGATCGCCGGAGCCGCCATGGCCTTCTCCTCCGTCTTCGTCGTCGGCAACAGCCTCCGCCTGCGCCGCTTCAGGACCGCGTGAGCCGACCCGCCACCACCTCCGGTGAGCCGCCAACCACCCCCCGGTGAGCCGACACCACACGCCATGACCCGACACCCCGTGACCCGACACCGCACCCCGTGACCCGACACCGCACCCCGTGAGCCGTCGGCCGACCCCATCAAGTCGGATCGTAGCCATGTCGTTCTGT
>NZ_BAABCQ010000123.1:0-2266 GCF_039539045.1 Streptomyces marokkonensis | reverse complement strand
CCGCCCCCATCCGGGGTCGGCCGACGGCTCACGGGCGTTTTCGCGACCGCCTCCGGCGAGGCAGGAGACGGGACCGGTGTCGCCGGGCGGATGGATGGCCGTCCGGGGGACGACGCCCGCGCCGTCCCCCGGACGGGCCCCGCCGGCGCGCGGCGCGCCCGGAGACGGGACACGGTGCCCTTGGGCGTCACCCGGCCCCATCGCCCGCCGAGCAGGAGCCCCATGACCGAACCGACCAACGCCGACGGGGACACCAGCGGCCCGCTCGCGCCGGACCCCGGCCCGGGGCGTTCGCGCGGGCGGGCCCTCAGCGCCGTACTCGGTGATCTGCGGGCCGTGGACGGCGCGCTGTACGCGGCGGTGGCCGCCACGTCCACGCCCACGCTCGACCGGGCGCTGCGCCGGCTGTCGCACGCCGCCGACCACTCGAAGGTCTCGCTCGGGATCGCCGCCGCGCTCGCGGTGAGCGGCGCGCGGCCGCGCCGGGCGGCTCTCGCCGGGGTGGGCGCGGTCGCCGTGGCGTCGGCCTCCTCGAACCTGCTGGGCAAGTGGCTGGTGCGCCGGGCGCGGCCGGACCGGGAGGCGGCGCGGGTGACGGTGGACCGGTATGTGCCCATGCCCGCGTCGGCGTCGTTCCCGTCCGGGCACACGGCCTCGGCGGTCGCGTTCGCCACGGCGGTCGGCGTGGTCCTGCCCGCGGCCGCCGTCCCGCTCGGAGCGCTGGCGAGCGCCGTGGGCTACTCGAGGGTCCACACCGGGGTGCACTATCCCGGTGACGTGGCCGCGGGTGCCGTCCTGGGCATCGCCAGTGCGGCCGCCGCGCTGGCGGCAGCGGCGGCCGCCCCGGTGCCGGGCCTGCGGTCGGTCTACTCCGCGGCGCCGGCGGCACCGTCCGCGCCCGGGTAGACGAACCCGGCACGGACCGTCAGCCGAACGCCCTCACGGCCTGGTAGTACGTCCACGCCGTGCTGTTGCAGGCGGCCTTGGTGGCGCTGCCGTATCGGGCACAGACCCGTTTGAGGTCCTCGTAGAAGGCGCTGTCGAGGCGGGACTTGTTGGCGCTGAAGGAGCCCGCGTCCTTGTAGTTGCGGTAGCCGAAGTCGTGTCGGGCGCAGGAGGTGCTGAACGGGAAGCCGAACGGGTTGTCCGGCGAGGAGGAGCAGTAGTCGGTGGTCCAGTCGAACCCGTAGGCGGCCCAGGCGGACTGGTTCGACCGCGCGGCGGTCCAGGCGTTGTGGCTCGACGCGCTGGTCTGGGTCCAGTTCGCCAGGACCTGCGGTTTGTCGGCGGGGGCGGCGTCGGCGGTCGCCGCGGTGGCGACGACGGTCGTCACGGCCAGGGCCGAGGCGGCGAGTCCGGTGGCGAGTCTGCGGTGCATTCCACACCTCCATATGGCTGCGACCCGCCCATCGGGTCGCAGGTTCATGTCAAGATGATGCGCGTCCCGGCCACCCCTTCACACATCTGTCGCCCTAATGGCCCATCAACTCTTCGGCCCGGCAGGAGATCGGGACCTGAACATCCGCCCTTCCGGCCCGACTGAGCCTCAATTCCTCACCGCCCGGGCCGCGTCGGCCGCCACAGCCCGTCCCGGCGGCGCGTACTCGTCGCGGCGGCCGCACATGCCGTGTCTTCTCGCGCATATCGCATGCCATCGGCGTAGCGGGAAGCAGCCGCGGTGTCACCCCCGACAACCCGGACCGCCGCCCAGGAGAGACGTGGAAGCCAGGTAGGGCGCTCGTTGCCGATCCAGGCCCGCTGGTAGAGCCAGCGCGCGAGCGCGAACCACTGGTCGAACTCGAACTTGGCGTACCCGTAGCCAGCGCGGATCTGCTCCTGGGGGTCCCAGCGCGCCTCACTGCTGCCGTACCCGGCGAACGCGGCCGGCTCCAGCCCGAGCTGCTCGGCGGCATACGCGACCACGACGGCGGGGACGTCTTCGGGGTTGTTCAGGAAGGTGCCCAGGTAGCGGATGGTGCCGAGTTGGACGGCCCAGCCGATCCGGTTCCGCGCGCCACGGGCGGCCATCGCCTGGCGGCGCGCGGCCTGATCCAGCAGGAAGGATCCGGCGAGCTGTCCCTCGTCCGGGTCCTCGGTGAAGTGGCTGAAGCGCCTGCACTGCCTCGCTCAGAAAATTGGTGGGCACCGCCCGCTCCTTGATCGTCGGCGCCTCCCAGTGGCGTGAACGCTGGGAAGCGGCACGCTGGTTCCTGCAGGCGGACGGGGAGAGCGGGAAACGGTTCGGGAACGAGACCCTGCGCGTCAG
>NZ_BAABCQ010000122.1:0-24577 GCF_039539045.1 Streptomyces marokkonensis | reverse complement strand
CTTTCTTCCGCTCGCCCGGCGCAGCACGTTCCTGTTGCTGTTGTCAAGCCCCGAGATATGCCCTGACCTGCGAAAACGCCATTCAGAAGACGCCGTTTCCGTGTTACCCTGGATAGCCACGGAAGGGGTACCTGTCACATGACGTTCAAGGTTGGCGACACCGTGGTCTATCCCCATCACGGGGCCGCGCTGATCGAGGCTATCGAAACTCGCCAGATCAAAGGCGTGGACAAGACCTACTTGGTGCTGAAGGTCGCCCAGGGCGACCTGACGGTACGTGTGCCAGCGGACAATGCGGAGTTCGTCGGCGTGCGTGATGTGGTCGGTCAGGACGGGCTGGACCGGGTCTTCGAGGTGCTGCGCGCGCCGTATGCCGAGGAGCCCACGAACTGGTCGCGTCGTTACAAGGCAAACCTGGAGAAGCTCGCCTCCGGCGACGTCATCAAGGTCGCGGAAGTCGTACGCGATCTGTGGCGCCGTGAGCGCGAGCGCGGACTCTCCGCAGGTGAGAAGCGCATGCTTGCCAAGGCCCGCCAGATCCTGGTGAGCGAGCTCGCTCTCGCGGAGAACACCAACGAGGACAAGGCGGAGGCCCTGCTCGACGAGGTGCTCGCCTCCTGAGGCGAGGCGTGAACCGCTGCCCGCGCGGTTCGGCGCACTGAAATGCCGTGGTGCCCGATGACATCTTTGATGTCGCCGGGCGCTGCGGCATGTTCGTACCCGGATTCGGGCGGGCCCGAGGATTCGGGTCTGCCGACGTCTCCCGGACTTTCCCTTCCGGCGCTCGTCCCGGGAGACTTCTGCCCGATCTCATCTCCCCGGTCCTGGCGTGCCGGGCCCGGACTGCTGGCTCGACCAGGGTCACGGAAGGGTCCGGTCGAGGCGTCGCGCCCGGCACGGTGAGGCCATACCCAACTAGGCCGAGCACACAAACCTGACAGGAACCGATGTCTGACGAATCGCGTCCCTCGCCCGTGGAACCGCCCGCGGAGACCTCTGCCGACGCCCGTACGAACACCCGGACCGCGGCCGTCATTCCGGCTGCCGGCCGAGGCGTACGCCTGGGCCCGGGCGCCCCGAAAGCCCTCCGCGCGCTGGGCGGCACGCCCATGCTCATCCACGCGGTCCGTGCCATGGCCGCCTCCCGCGGGGTCTCCCTCGTCGTCGTCGTCGCCCCGCCCGACGGGGCCGCCGAGGTCAGGAGCCTGCTGGACGCGCACGCCCTGCCCGAGCGGACCGACTTCCTCGTCGTGCCGGGCGGCGAGTCGCGGCAGGAGTCCGTACGGCTCGGTCTGGAGGCACTGCCGCACGAGTACGACATCGTCCTCGTGCACGACGCGGCCCGGCCGCTGGTGCCCGTGGACACGGTGGACGCCGTGATCGAGGCCGTACGGGAGGGCGCGCCCGCCGTCGTGCCGGCGCTGCCGCCGGCCGACACGGTCAAGGAGGTCGAGCCCGCCGCCGTCCCGGGGGAGCCGGAGCCGGTGGTGGCGACGCCGGAGCGGGCACGGTTGCGCGCGGTGCAGACACCGCAGGGGTTCGACCGGGGCACGCTGGTGCGCGCCCACGAGACGGTGAGCGGTGACGTCACCGACGACGCGAGCATGGTCGAGCGGCTCGGACTGACGGTGGTCGTCGTACCGGGCCACGAGGAGGCGTTCAAGGTGACGCGACCCCTCGACCTGGTACTCGCGGAGGCGGTCCTGGCGCGCAGGAGGCTGAACGATGGGTTCTGAGGCGACGAGTTCTGAAGCGACGGGCCCTGAGGCGACGGGTTCCGGGACGTCCGCTCTCCCCCCGCTGCCGCAGGTCGGGATCGGTACCGACATCCACGCCTTCGAGGACGGGCGCGAGCTGTGGTGCGCCGGGCTGAAGTGGGAGGGCGAGGGGACCGGGCTGGCCGGGCACTCCGACGCGGACGTCGTCGCGCACGCGGCGTGCAACGCGCTGTTCTCCGCGGCGGGCGTCGGGGACCTCGGGCAGCACTTCGGCACCGGGCGGCCCGAGTGGTCCGGGGCATCGGGGATCACGCTGCTGACGGAGGCCGCGCGGATCGTGCGGGCGGCGGGCTTCCGGATCGGGAACGTCGCGGTGCAGGTGGTCGGACCACGGCCGAAGATCGGCAAGCGGCGCGAGGAAGCGCAGAGTGCGCTGTCCGCGGCGGTGGGAGCGCCGGTGTCGGTGTCGGGGGCGACGACGGACGGCCTCGGCTTCCCCGGGCGGGGGGAGGGGCTGATGGCGGTGGCCACGGCGTTGGTGGTGCGGGTGGGCTGAGTGCGCGGGATGCCGTGCGGCAGTGGGCGGTGTGCTGCGGGGCGGTGTGCTGCGGTGCGGTGTGCTGCGGGGCGCTGTGCTGCGGGGCGGGGCGGTGCGCTGTGCTGCGGGGCCCTGGGTGCTGCGCTGCGGTGCGGGGTGCTGCGGTGCGCTGTGCTGCGGGGCCCTGGGTGCTGCGCTGCGGTGCGGGGTGCTGCGGTGCGCTGTGCTGCGGGGCCCTGGGTGCTGCGCTGCGGTGCGGGGTGCTGCGAGGCGGGGTGCTGCGAGGCGGAGCCCCTGGGCGGTGCGGGGCTCCGCCCCGTACCCCGCGAGGGGCTCGCCCCTCGGCCCCGGCCCGTGCCCACCCGCCGCCCGGCTCGGCCGGACGAGAAGCGCGCCTCGCGCCCCTGGCACCGTCCCGCGCCTACTACCCTGGACCCGTGACTATTCGCCTGTACGACACCAGCGCCCGGCAGATCCGTGACTTCGCCCCCCTCACGCCGGGCTGCGTCTCGATCTACCTGTGCGGTGCCACCGTGCAGGCCGCCCCGCACATCGGGCACATCCGGTCCGGGCTGAACTTCGACATCATGCGCCGCTGGTTCACGTACCGCGGCTACGACGTCACGTTCATCCGCAACGTCACCGACATCGACGACAAGATCATCCGGAAGGCGGCCGAGCAGAACCGCCCCTGGTGGTCCATCGGGTACGACAACGAGCGCGCGTTCAACGACGCCTACGACGCCCTCGGCTGCCTGCCGCCCACCTACGAGCCGCGCGCCACCGGCCACATCACCGAGATGGTCGAGATGATGCGCGGTCTCATCGAGCGCGGGCACGCCTACGAGGCCGACGGCAGCGTCTACTTCGACGTACGGTCCCTGCCCGGGTACCTGTCCCTGTCCAACCAGGACCTCGACGAGCTGCGCCAGCCCTCGGGGGAGGGGGAGACCGGCAAGCGGGACCCGCGGGACTTCGCCATGTGGAAGGCGGCCAAGCCCGGCGAGCCCAGCTGGGAGACGCCGTGGGGCCGGGGGCGCCCCGGGTGGCACCTCGAGTGCTCGGCCATGGCGCACAAGTACCTGGGCGAGGAGTTCGACATCCACGGCGGCGGGATCGACCTGATCTTCCCGCACCACGAGAACGAGATCGCCCAGGCCGAGGGCTTCGGCGACGCCTTCGCCCGGTACTGGGTGCACAACGCCTGGGTCACCATGAGCGGCGAGAAGATGTCCAAGTCGCTCGGCAACAGCGTGCTCGTGAGCGAGATGGTCAAGCAGTGGCGCCCGGTCGTGCTGCGGTACTACCTCGGCACCCCGCACTACCGCTCCACCATCGAGTACGGCGAGGAGTCCCTGCGCGAGGCCGAGTCGGCGTACGCGCGGATCGAGGGCTTCGTGCAGCGCGTCACCGAACTGGCCGGCCGGACCGTTGAGCCCGCCGCCGACGTGCCGCCCGCCTTCGCCGAGGCGATGGACGACGACCTGGGCGTCCCGGGGGCCCTCGCCGTCGTGCACACCACCGTCCGGCAGGGCAACAGCGCACTGGCCGCCGACGACAAGGAGGCCGCGGTCGCCCGCCTCGCCGAGGTCCGTGCGATGCTCGGGGTACTGGGTCTCGACCCGCTGGCCCCGCACTGGGCCGGGGAGCAGGAGCAGGGCGAGGACCTGCGGCACGTCGTCGACAGCCTCGTACGCCTCGTCCTCGACCAGCGCGAGGCCGCCCGGGCCCGTAAGGACTGGCCCACCGCGGACGCCATCCGCGACCAGCTGGGACAGTCCGGCCTGGTCATCGAGGACGGCCCGCAGGGGCCCCGCTGGAGCCTCGGCTCCCGCTGACCGCCCCGCCCGGGCACCGAAGCCCGGGCCCGTGGGTCCCGCGGGTACCGTAGATCGATTGTGCCGCCCGGCCTCCCGGGCGGCACACTGCATACAAACGCACGTACCACGCACACTCCCGTAGAGAGCGGAGACAGGTAACTCATGGCCGCGAACAACCGCCGCATGTCCGGCAAGAAGGGCGCGCAGGTCGGCAGCGGCGGCAAGCGACGCCGGGGCCTGGAAGGCAAGGGGCCGACGCCTCCCGCCGAGATGCGCAAGGGACACGCCAAGCAGCGCGTCGCCAACGCCAAGGCTCGCCGCGCCACAGGACGCGCGCCCCAGCGGCGCGGGGGCGGCCGGTCGACGTCCGAGCTCGTCGTCGGCCGCAACCCCGTCTTCGAGGCGCTGCGCGACGGCGTGCCCGCCTCGACGCTCTACGTCCAGCAGTTCATCGACAACGACGAGCGGGTGCGCGAGGCGCTCCAGCTCGCGGCCGAGCGCGGCGGCATCAACCTCATGGAGGCGCCGCGTCCCGAGCTCGACCGGATGACCAACGGGCTCAACCACCAGGGGCTCGTCCTCCAGGTCCCGCCGTACGAGTACGCGCACCCCGAGGACCTGGTCGCCGCCGCCCACGACGAGGGCGGGGACCCGCTGATCGTCGCCCTCGACGGGGTGACCGACCCGCGCAACCTCGGTGCCGTCGTCCGCTCCGTCTCCGCCTTCGGCGGCCACGGTGTCGTCGTTCCCGAGCGGCGCGCGGCCGGCATGACGGCGGGCGCCTGGAAGTCGTCCGCCGGCACGGCCGCCCGTACGCCGGTGGCCCGCGCCACCAACCTCACGCGGGCGCTGGAGACCTACCAGAAGGCCGGCGTCACGGTCGTGGGCCTCGCTGCCGACGGCGAGGCCGAACTGGGCGATCTGGAGGCACTGGCGGGACCGGTCGTCATCGTCGTAGGCAGCGAGGGCAAGGGCCTGTCGCGGCTGGTCGGCGAGACCTGCGACGTCCGGGTGCGGATTCCGATGCCCGGTGGCGCGGAGTCGCTGAACGCCGGTGTCGCCGCGGGGATCGTGCTCTACGAGGCGGCGCGTCGGC
Organism: Streptomyces marokkonensis; assembly: GCF_039539045.1. Classification (NCBI taxonomy): domain Bacteria; kingdom Bacillati; phylum Actinomycetota; class Actinomycetes; order Kitasatosporales; family Streptomycetaceae; genus Streptomyces; species Streptomyces marokkonensis. Next base: position 19,405 of record NZ_BAABCQ010000122.1, on the reverse strand, counting down.
GGCGCTGACGGCAGACGCCCGAGGGCCGGCGGCTGAGGGCCCAGGGCTGAGGGCCGATGGGGGAACGGGGTTTCGACTCCGTCCCCCGCACGGGGTGTTCCGGGCGGTCCGGACAAGCTTGACGCTGTCCGGACAGATCCGGGCGGTCAAGGCAGTGTCCTAACGACACGTCACTCGGTTAGATGAGTGTGGACACCAGAACACCCCGCACACCCACGGGGGACCGCTCGTCGGGAATCGACGACGCTCCCGCGCTGAGCATGGTGAAGGTGCCGAGCGATCCGGCCCAGGTCATCGTCAACCACGCGAGTTTCCGCGTGCAGTTCGGTGCCTCCGCGCGGCGGACCCAGTCCCCGCGGATCGCACGGCACCTGAGCGCCACCCAGGACACCGGCCGCATGCCCCTCGCAGGCACCGCGGGGCCCGCCGTGCCTCCCGCCGCCCGTCGTCGCGCCGTCGTCTGGAGCGGGCGGTCCGACCCGGACGACACCGGCGCCCACCGGCTGCTCCAGGCGGTGCGGGCCGGAGCCGGTCACCACACCGAGGACCCGGCCGCCGACGCCGGAGCCACCCAGGTCTTCCGCCGGGGCGGCATCGACGACGGTGCCCCGGGCTACGACGGCTACGACGACGGCCCCGCCACCCAGACACTCGAAACCCCCCTCGTCGGCGCCCAACGACGCCCCGTCCCCGAGGGCACCCGACTGCTGCCCGCCATGCGCCCCGTCGGCAGCGCCTACGACGAACCCGCCTACACCGGCGAGAACTCCGGCGCCGCCCCCGGCCACGACGGCTACGGCGACGGCTACGACGACGCCTACGACGCCTACGACGACGGCTACGACGACTACGACGACGGGCCGGACCAGACCGAGCAGCGCACCAGGCGTCACGCCGACGATCCGGCACGGCACGCCTACTTCCCCGGCCGCCGGATGAACCTCGGCGTCGTGCTGCTGCCGCTGCGCGTCTTCCTCGGCTTCATCTCCATCTACGCCGGCATGGGCAAGCTCTGCGACCCCGTCTACTTCGACGGCGGCGAACGCGGCTCCATGGTCAAGTGGCTCAACACCCTGCACCCCTGGGACGTCGCCGAGCCGCTGCGCCAGTTCGCCCTCGACCACCCCGTCGGCGCCGGACTCGTCATCGCCTTCCTCCAGGTGATCGTGGGCGTCCTGACCGTCCTGGGCTGCTGGCAGCGCGTCGGCGCCGTCATCGGCGCGGGCCTGTCCGCGGCGCTCCTCGTCACCGTCAGCTGGAAGAGCGTCCCCGTCTACGACGCGCCGGACATCATCTACCTCGCCGCCTGGTCCCCGCTGATCATCGCCGGCGCCCCCGTCTACTCCGTGGACGGCCGGCTCGCCGGCAGTGCCTGGCGCCGCCTCGGTCCGCGTGCCGACATCTGGGACCTGCGCCGCTACGTCCTGCGCCGCGGCGCACTCGTCACCTTCCTCGTCGCCGGTGTCACCCTCCTCGTCGGCTCGCTGCTCGGCGGTGCCGTCCGGGACGCCGACCGCGTGGTCGTCCCCGGCCCCGGCGAGTCCCCGCGCAACGAACTGCCCGGCACCCCGCTCCCGAGGGAGTCCGACACACGGAAGCCGAAGACCCCGGAGGCCTCCGCCTCGCCCTCGCAGGGCGCCACCAGCGGCTCGGCCACGCCCTCCACGGGCGCCGCTACCACCCCCGGAGCCACCCGCGGCAGTGGCACCGCCACCGGCGGCGTCCCCAGCCAGACCCAGGGCACCACGGGCCAGGCTCCGCCCCGGCAGTCCACCCCGGCCGACCGGGCGCCGAGCACCACGACCGGACCGACCTCAGGCGGCGGCACGACCGGCGGCGGCAGCGGCTCGCCCGGCGACAGCGGCTCGCCCGGCGGCACCGGAACGGGCAGCGAAGGCGACGGCGGTGGCTCCTCCACCGGAGAGCCGGGCAGGGGCCTCGTGGGCGGCCTCCTGGGCTGACCCGACGTGCCCGTGCCCCGCTTCCGGTGACAACCGGGCGCGGGGCACGCGCGGTTGATGCGTCAGTGCTCCGACGCGTAAGTCAGGAAACACCGCCCACGCACCCCGGGTGGCCGTGAACTGAGGGCCGCCCGGGTTCTTGGAGTCACGTATGTGCACCGCGCTCAGCGTGGTCGCGATCTCCCCTGGCCGGTGACGCGGTGACGCGGTGACGCGGTGACGCGGTCTGGGCACCAGGCTGGTCGACGGGAAGATCACAGAGGTGCGGGACACCAAGGGAGTGTCGCTGCGTCTCATGTACGACCCGAGCCTCGATCCGCCCTATGTCGTCTTCAGCTCCATGCCCACGTGAGAGAGATCCGGATGGACAGCGAAACAGAGCCTGCGCGTCAGGGCGGTCCGCAGAAGCACCTCGATGCCAATACGTGGGCGGCGGCAGTGGAGATGTACCGCAACCGGTACTCATTCATCGCGGTCGGCCCGCGCGCACACGAGGATTGGCTGCCCGATGTGGCCGCGGTGATGCACCGCGAGGTGGCCGACCCCCGTGGCTGGCGGGGCCGGGACTCCGAGCGGGGAGAAGTGGAACTGGAGGAGGATCCTGGCTTCCCGTTCCGGGCCCCGCCGGCGGATGAGGCAGTGGCCGCAGAGTGGCGCAGCCGACTGTTCGAGATCCCGCGGTCCGCCGTCGTACGGCTGCTCGTCATGCTGGCGACGGACGCCATGGACGTGTCGCGGCAGTACGGCTTTGCCGATCGCAGGCTGGGTATGGAGGAGCACGGCCAGGTGATCCTGTCGCGCTTCCCGGAGGGCTCGCGGTTCTTCACGAACACCCGTCACGGCGGCGACCACCCCGACTTCTACGAGAAGGTCACCGGCTGCTGGCCGATGTCCCAGTACGCCTGGGACTTCGGGCTCCTCGCGGCGTCTGATGACGAAATCGGCCTCATTTGGTCGTTCGACGCAACCTGAAGTGGACAGAGACGACCGTACGGACCCGTTCGGCTACCTATCCGGACCGGAGTGGCATGCACGCTTCCCCGAGCTCGGCCAGTTCCTCGGAGGCTGGTTCTCGCAGGACATGCCGGACGAGTTCCCGGACCACGACGCGGCCGTACGTGACTACAGCGCTACGACGGACCCGCAACTGGTCGCCCGCCTCACGGGCGAGCTCCGTGAACTGCTCGCCCTCGCTCTCGAGGAGTCCGACTACGCCCTCGCCATGGCCGAGCCGGGCATGGAGGTCGACCCGCCACGGCCCTACTCCCCGAGCGGCTGGCTCGTCCACCTCGCGGACGGTCTTGGCGGCTTCAAGGCGGATTACGGACCCGGCCGGGCCAGTCCTTGAAATGGGCGCAGCCGAGCTACCGGGGGAAGGACGAAGCCTGAGGTGGCAGTGGGCCGCTTCATCCGTAGCCCGCTGGGCCGCTCAGCGGCCGGCCAGGGCCGCCAGTTCCCGTGCGGCCTCCGTCAGGTCCTTCGCGGTGTCGATCGCGCGCCAGTAGGAGCCCTGGGGGATCGGGAAGCCGGCCAGGCGGCGTTCGCGGGCCAGGCGGGGGAACGTGGTGCGTTCGTGGTCGCCGCGTTCCGGGAGCATCGCGGCGAACTCCGGGGAGAAGACGTAGACACCGGCGTTGATCTCGAAGGTCGACGGCGGTGCCTCGATGAAGTCGGTGATGTGGCCGAAGCCGTCCGTCTGCACGGCGCCCCACGGCAGCCGGGGGCGGGCCAGGGCGAGGGTGGCGACGGCGTCCCGCTCGGCGTGGAAGTCGGCCAGGTCGCGCAGCGAGAAACGGGTCCAGATGTCACCGTTCGTGGCGTACCAGGGCCGGTCCGGGTGCGGGAGACGCGCGGCGGCGTACTTGAGGCCGCCGCCGCGGCCCAGCGGCTCCGGCTCGACGACGGTGGTGACGGAGAGCGGCAGGTCGGCGGTCTCCAGCCACTTCTGCAGCACCTCGGCCAGATGACCGCAGGAGACCACGACGTCCGTCACGCCCTCCTCGGCGAGCCAGGCGAGCTGGTGGCCGATGATCGGGGTTCCCGTGCCCGGGATCTCGACCATCGGCTTGGGCCGGTCGTCGGTGTAGGGACGCAGCCGGGAACCCTGTCCGCCGGCCAGGACGACGGCTTGAACGGGGCGGCGGGACGCGGCGTTCGGATCGGTCATGCCCGAACTGTACGCGGCGCCCCAGCGGCGTCCCAGCGGCCCCCGACGGGCGTTCAGCGTCCCGGCGGCCTCTTCGGGCTCAGCTGTGCGCGGCCAGGACGCCCGAGGCGAAGGCGGTGTCGCAGACGGGGCGCGCGTACGACTGGGCCCGCGTCGGGCCGTACACCTTGACCGCGGCGCGGCCGAGGGCCCGGGCGATGGACGCGCAGTGGCCGGCCAGCGAGGGACGCTCGTCCACCGCCTGCTGGAGGTGGGTGAGGGCGACGCCCGGATCCTCCTCCTGCAGCTCGGTCAGCAGCCGGTCGCGCAGCACGTCGTGCGGTGCGCGGGCGGCGGCCCGGGTGGAGGCCTTCGAGGAGGAGGCCTCCGACGCGGCGAGCACCGAGTCCGCGGGATCTCCCGACCAGTTGACTCGGGTGACCGCGAGAGTCCCGGAGAGCACCAGGACGACGGGCAGGACGAAGGCGAGAGAGCGGCCGATCCGGCGGGCGGGGCCCCGGCCGCGTCGCGTCTGTCGGGTGGTGGAGTGCTTCACGGAGTGCTTCACGCGAGTGAGGGTAGCGCCTGGTAATGATTTGGCGACATTTAGTCACCCGTTCGGGGGGTGGGAAGGGGGTCTGAAATGGGCAGAGCATTGACGCACGGCGCTCGAAACGTCCGTTGTGTCGCCGTATTTGTCGACAACGGAAAGAGCCCCGCAGCAGGCCGCGGGGCTCTTTCCGTCAACGCGGGTGAAATTCACCCGGTCGCGTGGTTTCTCAGTCGGTGAGGCGCTCGCCCGTGGAGGACGAGAAGACGTGGGCCTCGCCCGGACGCGGCAGGACGTGCACCGTCGAGCCCTTCTCCGGCACCGCACGGCTGCTGACGCGGACCACCAGGTCCTTGCTCTCGCCGCCGACCTCGACCGTGCCGTAGATGTAGCCGTCGGCGCCGGTCTCCTCCACGACGTTCACGGAGACCGCCATGCCCGCCGGGGCGTCGGCGGACTCCTTCGACAGGGTCTTGGTGGCCTCGCCGTTCAGCTCCACCACGTCGAAGTGCTCGGGGCGGACGCCGACGGTGACCGTGCGGTCGCCCCGGTCGGCGGCGGCCGTCAGGGCCTCGCGGCTGACCGGTACGACGCTGTTGCCGAACTTCACGCCGCCGTCGGTGATCGGGACCTCGACCAGGTTCATGGCCGGGGAGCCGATGAAGCCGGCGACGAAGAGGTTCGCGGGCTTGTCGTACATGTTCCGGGGGCTGTCGACCTGCTGGAGCAGACCGTCCTTCAGCACCGCCACACGGTCGCCCATCGTCATGGCCTCGACCTGGTCGTGGGTGACGTAGACGGTGGTGATGCCGAGGCGGCGCTGGAGCGACGCGATCTGCGTACGGGTGGAGACACGGAGCTTGGCGTCCAGGTTGGACAGCGGCTCGTCCATGAGGAACACCTGCGGCTCACGCACGATCGCGCGGCCCATCGCCACACGCTGACGCTGACCACCGGAGAGGGCCTTCGGCTTGCGGTCCAGGTACTCGCTGAGGTCGAGGATCTTCGCGGCCTCCTCGACCTTCTGCCGGATCTCCGCCTTGTTGACGCCGGCGATCTTGAGCGCGAAGCCCATGTTGTCGGCGACCGTCATGTGCGGGTACAGCGCGTAGTTCTGGAACACCATGGCGATGTCCCGGTCCTTCGGCGGCAGGTGCGTGACGTCGCGGTCACCGATGCGGATGGCACCGCCGTTCACGTCCTCGAGTCCCGCGAGCATGCGCAGCGAGGTGGACTTGCCACAACCGGAAGGGCCGACCAGGACGAGGAACTCGCCGTCCGCGATGTCGATGTCGAGACCGTCGACGGCGGGCTTCGTGGAACCCGGGTAGACGCGGGTCGCCTTGTCGAACGTAACAGTGGCCATGGTGAATGGGCCCCCTTCTACCGGCAGGAACGTGCCGGACGATCCGTTGTAGGAAGGTGGTGTGGTGTAGTCCACACAGGTGAAGCTGGGCAGGACGGTACCTGGCGTTCACCTGATCTGTCAGTACCTACGAGGCTGTGAATTTCGCCGACATTTTCGAATCCCATCGTTCACCGGCTCTGTGTACAGTGGAGCAGCCTCCGCGCGCGCCGCCGCGCGAGTGCCTCCTTAGCTCAGATGGCCAGAGCAACGCACTTGTAATGCGTAGGTCGTCGGTTCGAATCCGACAGGGGGCTCAAGATGAAACGGCCCCCTGGCCTTCGAAAGCCAGGGGGCCGTTGGTGTTCTCGGTGTGATCAGGTGCTGTTGGCGCTGGAGCGGCCGAAGAACTCGATCTCCGCTATGGCGACCTGCTTCTTGGCGGAGGCCGCGTGGGCCGACTCGATGGTGAAGCGGATCTTGGTGACCTCGCCGACGCGGAAGTGGCGTCGCTGGCCGCCGGCGCCCTGGTCCAGGGTGATGTCGCGGGTCTTCGTCTTGCCGTCCTTCATGGTGATCGTCGCCTTCACGCGGTGCGGCAGGGCCGATTCGTTGAGCTTGTCGGCCTTGGTGGAGGTGCCCGGGGTGATGATCAGGTCCAGCAGGCGGGTCGGCTCGGTGAAGTTCACCTCGACCCACTCGCCCTGGCCGGACTCCGAGATGCCCGGGCCCCACCAGGTGTTGCTCCGCTTGTCGATGAGGAGCTCCGGCTTGTGTCCGGTGAAGGAGCGCGAGGCCTTGATGCCGTCGGGGGAGACCGGGGCGCGTTTGGCGAAGTGGTCGCGGGTGGCCTGGATGCCGTCGGGGATGTAGACGAAGCCGAGGACCGCCAGGGTGATGACGACGACGACCGTGATCCAGGTACCGATGCGGTCGAAGACGCGGCGCAGACGGGGCCGGTCACCCGCCCAGGGGGTCTCGCTGCGCCGGCCGCCGAAGAGACGGCGCCACCAGGGGGCGGGCGCGGTGGTGTTCTCGTCGGTGCGGTCCAGGGGCATCGCGCAGCGCGCGCAGTAGTGGCGGTCGGGGCGGTTCGGCGTGGAACACCACGGGCACGGCGGGCCGTTGGCGATGTCAGGCTGGTGGCCCGGGGCGCGGACCTGGGGCCGGTCGGCGTCGGGGCGGCCGGGCAGGACGGGGGTGACGGCGGGGGGCGGGGTCGGGCGCTGGGCCTCCGGCTCGGCGACGGGGACGAGGAGTGAGCGGGCGCGGTCGGACATCGTGTCGGTGAGGGCGTTCGGGGGCGGGGCGGACCCCGGCGGAGTGGTGGGTGCGGTCTCGTCCGCTCCGTGACTGCCGTGACTGCCGTGACTGCCGTGACTGCCGTGACTGCCGTGACCGTCGGGAGTGCCGTGGGCGCCGGGTGAGCGGGTGGCGGCGGCCCCGGTGCCCGCGGCAGCGGCGGTGGCCGCACCCGCGCCACCCGTCGCGCCCGGCGTCCCGTCCGCGTCGCGGCGGGCGGTGTGGTGCGTGTCCGGGGTGGCGGGCCGGTCGGTGCCGTCGCGGCCGGTGGCGTCCCCCGGGTGGCGCGGGTGGGGTACACGCGGTGTCTCGGCGGTGTCGACGGCGTCCGGCCCGCCGGCGGTGGGCGCCGGGCGGTCGTGCCGGGCCGGCGGCACGCCCGTGCCGCCGGGGCCGGGGCGGGAGAAGGCGTCCCAGCCGGGGCCCTGGTCGGGCACGGAGGCCGGGGGCTGCGTGGTGCGGGCGCCGGACTGGTCCCAGCGGAGTACGGCGCCGCACGCGTCGCAGAAGGACTGGCCCGGTTCCGCGCGGGTTCCGCACTCGGCGCAGTTCTGCGTGGTCATCTCTCCGGGGTCCTTTCGGAGGCGGTCACTTCGACCGTGTAGGGCATGTGGGCGGGGCGGGCGGCGGCGACGAGGGTGTCCAGGCGATGGGTGTCGGCCGGAGTGGGATCGGGCAGCCGGAGGGCGACGTGCAGGCGGGGGCGGGGCCGGCCGGGGAACGGGCCGAGGGGCCGGGCGTTCCATTCGGCGCCGCCGCTCTCGGTGATCTCGGGTTCGACGCCGAAGGCGAGCAGTACGGCCTCGGCCAGGCCGCGCCGGGTGCCGCGTACGCGGTGCAGGCGGGCGGCGGCGGCGACGGCGGCGCGCAGCCGGTCCTCGGGTTCGCTGCCGTCGGTCTCGGCGCCGACCCAGGTGCCGAGCCACTGGGCGAAGTCCGCCGGGGTGAGGGCGGGGTCGAAGTAGGTGTCCAGGCAGTCCAGGACATTCAGGATCGGGGCGATGACGTCGTCGAGCCCGCCGACGAAGCGCAGGGCCAGGTCGTCGTCGGCGAAGACGGCCGGGAGCAGGCCCCCGATGGGCAGCGAGGAGCCGAGTCCGTCGACGGAACCCCGGTACGTCGTGGCCGTCACGCGCCGTCTCCGATCACTCGGACCCGGTGGTCGAAGGAGAAGACCAGGGAGGGCGGCTCGAGGTCGATGCGGTCGGTGGGGTCGCCGCGCTTGCCGGTGAGGGGGTCGGCGGGGTGCAGGACGACCTCGTCGACGAGTTCGACGCCGGCGACGCGCTGGAGTACGGCGAAGAGCTCGCCGGTCTGCACGGGGCGGCCGAAGGGCCAGCCCTTGCCGTCGGTGCCGCCGGTGAGCGGGTCGAGGTGGCGGTAGAGAGCGTCGTGGGTCTGTCGGCGTACGCGGTCGGCGTCGACGCCGCGGAAGGCGTGGACGGTGGCGACGACGGTGACACCCTGATAGTAGGGCGGGCCGACGGCGAGGCGGGTCCCGATGAGGCGGCGTTCGTCGAGGTGGCGGGTGATGCGGCTCAGCAGGGCGTCACCGGGGACGAGTTGTTCGAAGCGGAGCCGGCCGCCGGGATCCGGGACGGCCTGGGGGACGACGAGGACGCGGACGGCATGGGCACCGTATTCGTTCTCCTCGCCCTCCAGGCAGGTGATGCGGGCGGTCTCGGGGGCGGCGCGGCGGGCCAGTTCCTCGTAGTCGCGCAGGGTGACGGCGCGTTCCTGGGCGCGCAGCGTGATCGGCGCCCGGAGCTTCGCCTCCTCGACGGTCTCGCCGTCCACACCGCCGCGGGCGGCCTCGCGGTTGACGACCTCGGAGACGTACGGGATGGAGGTGCGCAGCACCTGTACGGCGCCGCGGGCCACGTTGCCGGACCGGCCCCCGCCGGTGCGGTAGCGGCGGGCGCGGACGACGGCGCCCTTGGGGGCGACGGTGCCGTACTGGCGCAGGGTGCCGTCGGCCTCGCGGACGGCGGGGCCGAAGGCGACCTCGCCGGTGGCGGCGTCGAGGGTGATGTGGTGGTCGTCGGGGTGGGAGGCGGAGAAGTGCGGGACGACCTGCCAGTCCTGCCAGCCGTCGTCGGCGGCGGTCTGGAGGAGGAGGGGCGGGTCGTCGGCGACGACGGGGGCGTGTTCGAGCCTGAGGCGCTGGCCGGGCAGGCCGGTGGACTCGCCGAGTGTCTCGTCGCGCACGGTCTCGGCGTGGACGGTGCCGGTGGTGCCGCCGATGGTGTAGGCCTCGGCGGAGCGGATGGTCGGCGAGGTGGTGTAGAAGGGCTGGCCGGGCAGCGGCTCGGTGACGCGGCAGCGGACCCAGCCGGCCTCGTGGCCGCCGTTGCGGGACAGGACGTGGCCGCCGGGGATGTGGAGCACGATGTCGCCGGGGCGGTTGAGGCCGCCGGTGCCGTCCCGGTCGACCTCGCAGGGCTGCCAGCCGTCCTCGGTCCAGGCCTCCCAGATGAGCGGCGGCTGGCGGGGGTCGACGCCGACGCCGTCGACGCGACTGTCGAGTTCGAGGGCGAGCGCGCAGTGCGGGGTGGCGGCGGTGAGGCCGATGAGCATGCAGTCGCCGGGGCCCGGTGCCTCGGCGAAGCACATCACGTCCTTGCTCTCGGCGAGGTCCGTGGTGCGGTCGGTGACGGGCTCGCCGCGGCGCTGTACCACCAGGTGGCTGAGCGTGCACGGGACGATGCTCAGGTCGTGCTCGGTGGCGAACACGACGGCCTCGTCGCGTTCGGTGCGCATGGTGGCGACCTCGGCGCCGACCGGTACCAGGATCGTGTCCTCCTGTGGCGCGGACAGCCAGAAGGTGACGTCCGTGCGGGCGGCGGAGGGCGGGAAGAGGGTGATGCCGACCAGGTCGAGGAAGGCGAGGTGGTTCTTCTCCGGCACCCGGTTGAGGCGGTAGACGATCTGGTCGGCCATGTGGGCGAGCGTCTCGACGAGCGTGATGCCGGGATCGGAGACGTTGTGGTCGGTCCACTCCGGGGCGCGCTGCTGGATGTAACGCTTGGCGTCGTCGACGAACTGCTGGAAGCGCCGGTCGTCGAGGTTGGGGGAGGGCAGGGGCATCAGCGGTCGCTTTCGGAAGAGCCCGGGAGGCCGGCGGGACCGTCGGGGAGGTCCGGCTCGTCGTGGGAGGGGATGACGTAGAACGGGAAGACGAGGCTGCGCGGGTTGTTGGTGCCGCGGATCGAGTAGCGGACGTCGATGTAGAGGACGTTCTGGTCCTCGCCGGTGGAGACCTCGACGTCGTGGACCTCGATGCGCGGCTCCCAGCGGTCCAGACTGACGTGCACCTCGTGCTGGATGCGGCCGGCGGTCTGCTCGTTGACCGGGGCGAAGACGAGGTCGTGGATGGCGCAGCCGAACTCGGGCCGCATCGGCCGCTCCCCGGGGGCGGTGGCGAGGACGAGCCGCATGGCCTCCTCCACCTCCTGCTCGCCGCTGACGAGGGCGATCCCACCGGTGGGCCCGATGCGCATGGGGAACGCCCAGCCGGAGCCGACGAACTGCTCGGCCATCAGAGAACCACCCTTGTCCTGTGGAGAGTCTTCGGTGCCGCCGTCATGGCAGCGGGTACGGCTTGTTGTTGACCAGGACCACGCCCTGGAGCATGAGGGTCGCCGCGCGGATGCCGACGTTGGCGATGGAGTTGACCTGGAGGGTGCCACCGGAGGAGATCATGGTGGCGCCCACGGCCTTGAGGTTGAGCGCGCCCATCGCGTCGACGGTGACGGCACCGGTCAGCGACTTGACGTTGACGATGCCCCGGCCCTGGATGTCGAGCAGCCCGCCGCTCTTGATGCTGAGCCTGCGCTTGGCGCTGAGGGTGAGGTCCGTTCCCGCGTCGATGGACACCGAACGGCTTCCGGTGATACTGACGGAGCCCTTGCTGTCGACGGTGATCTCGGTCTTGGTGCGGTCGAGGTTGATGGTCAGCTTGTCGTTTCCGCTGGCGATCCGGACGCCCTGTTTGCGCATGCCGGTCTGCTGGCTGAGCAGGTCGACGCGGTTGCCCTGGCGGTCGGACAGGGTGTGCCGTACGGCCTTCTTCTTCATGCCGTCGTGCAACGGCACGTCGTTCACCTTGGTCGGCAGGTCCCGGCCGTTGTAGAGCCCGCCGATGACGAACGGGTGGTCGAGGGCGCCCCGGTCGAAGGCGACCAGCACCTCGTCGCCGACGTCCATGGGGAAGACCCCGCCACCGCCCTTGCCGCCCATCTGGACGCTGCGCGCCCAGTCGCTGACGTAGGCGTCGTCCAGCCACGGGAACTGGAGCTTGACCCTGCCCTGCTTGAGGGGGTCCTGCACGTCGGTGACGATGGCGTTGGCGACGCTGGGCAGCCGGGCGGCGCTCGCGGGGTCCGCGCCGCCGCTGCCGCCCGAGGCCAGGCCGTACAGGGAGCGCCACTGGCGTCCGCTGACGTTGATCCAGGACTCGTAGGCCTTGCCGTCGCCGAAGTGGTGGCGCACCGAGGTGACGGTGTACTTGCCCTCGAAGGGCTTGCCGACGTCGCTGAGCGCGACCGGCACACCGGGCCGCAGGTCGGGGCTGCCGTAGACGGCGACCTCCAGCTCGGCGAAGGAGGACGTGACGTCGGCGGCGAGGGCCTTCGCGGCGTGCCGGACCTCGTCCTGCTTGTCGTACGGGTTGGCGGTCTCGACGAGCTTGGCGGTCTTGAACTTGCCGGCGGCCTCACCGGGCGTGGAGCCGATGGCGATGCCCGGGTCGGTCGTGGCGGGCGCGATCTCGGTGATCTTCTTCTTCGTGGTGACGTTCCAGCCGCGCGACTCGACCTTGCCGACCTGGTCGGCGGCGGTCACCGCGGCCCGCAGCCGCAGGATGTCGTGGCCGGCCTGGAGTACGAAGGCGCTCTGGTCACCCTTGGTCTTCGGGGAGGGCGCGCCGGAGGCCGGCTGCGCCTTGACGAACCGGAACTTCCCCTTGGCGTCCACGTACATCACGACGTTGTTCTCGTCGGCGAGCCGCGCGAGGAAGTCCCAGTCGGTGACGTTGGACTGGCTGATGAACCCGTACATGCCCTTCGTCGGCTGGATCTTGCCGATGGACACGCCGTCCATGGCGGCGAGCTTGCGGGCGATGTCGGAGGCCTTCTGGTTGCGGTACGCGGCCACGCGGCGCTGGCGCATCATGCGGTGCCCGAAGTCGTAGCCGCGGATCACGGTGAAGCTGCCGGCGCCGTCGTAATCGGCCTCCATGGCGGTGACCTCGCCGGTCAGCAGCGGCTTGCCGACGCCCTGGCCGTCGGCCACCGGCGTGATGACCACCCTGGTGCCGAACTTCACCTTCAGCTTGTCCAGGACCAGGTGGTAGGGGTCGCGGAAGGAGAGCCGGAAGGCCGCGGGCACGCCGACGCCCTGGTCGACCCAGCCCTCGACGAGCATGGGCGCGATGTCGTCGGGCAGCTTCGCGGAGCCGATCCGCACCTCGACGATGCTGGAGAACGCGGGACGCACCATCAGTGAGGCACCTCCTCGGCGGCCGGCAGGATGAGTTCGGTGCCGTTGGTCAGGCGGGACGGGTCGTCGATGCCGTTGGCCTCGGCGATGGCCCGCCAGGAGTTGGCGCTGCCGTACTCGCGCCAGGCCAGCGACTGGAGCGAGTCGCCCGCGACGACCCGGTGCACGCGCTGAGCGGTGAGCGCGCCGGAGGTCGGGTTCTGCCCGCGGGTCGGGCCGGGGATCTCGACCACGTGCACCTGGCAGGTGGCGCGGATGGGCACGCCGGTGGTGCTGAAGAGCGTGTACGACGCCTCGATGGACGCGACGTAGGCGGTGAACCGGGCCGTGGAGAACGACCCCCACTCGAAGACCACCCAGGGCGGCGACGGCTGCTTGGCGGAAAGGCTTTTGGAGGTCACCTCGCAGCAGGTCAGCAGCGACTCGACCTTCTTCAGCACCGTGTTGCCGGTGGGCTTCATGGAGGAGTCCAGGAAGATCTCCAGGGTCATCTCCCGCGGCTCGGCGCCCATGAACTGCGGCTTCGCGGCCTTGCGCACGGCCGCCGTGGGCGTCGCCGTCCACTGGGTCCGCTGCGTGAGGGACAGCTGGGCCGGGTTGAACTCGAAGCTGAAGGTACGTATCAGCGCACCGGGTGTGGTGGTCGTGCCGGTGGGGGGCTCGTGGATCGCGAGGGTGGCGCGTACGAGGCTCTTGCCGGCGCCTTTGCTGCCTTTGGCCATGGGTGTTCCTCTCTGCTCTGTGGCGCCGTCAGTCCGTGAACCCGTGGTGGGCGATCTCCAGGACCTCCGTGGCCACGGCCGGGCTGTTGGGGTCGAGGCTGGGTCCTTGCCAGCTGACGGGCAGGACGTCCATCAGCCCCCAGCGGGCGACCAGCGACCCGTCCGCGCGCAGGGCCGAGATCTGCGCGGTGGGCCGCTTGATCCCGGTCTGGATGGAGGAGATCCACTTGGCGACCTTCGCCGTGTCCGGGGTGAGGGGGCGGGTCAGCCGGACGTTGGAGAAGGTGACGCGGGTGGGCAGTTGCCAGACGAACCCGTTGTTGCCGCCCTCCTGGCGCTGCTCGATCTCCACCTGGGACGACAGGCCTTCGCACCCGTTGAAGAAGCCGAGGCTCTCGCCGTCGATGGTGAGGCTGAACCAGATCGTGGAGCCCGGGTCCTGGCGGGGCATCGGGGGTGGGCCTTTCTGTCGGGTGTGCGGCAGGGCACGCGGGTGGCGTCCGCGGGTGGTCGGTCGGGGGACGGGCGGTCGGTGGCGGGGGCCGGTCGGGAGACGACCGGTCGGGGCTGGTCGGAGGCTGGTCGGTGGGTGACCGGCCGGGTGCGGCCGGTCGGCGGGCGGCCGGTCAGCGGGGATCGCGGAGTCTGCCGATCCGTTCGCGGTCCATCCGCAGTTCGGTGCGGACGAGGCGGGTGACGCGGCCGATGATCCGGTGCACCAGCTCGTCGAGCTGGAAGTCGGTCAGTTCGCGCGGGTCGAATCCGCCCTTCGGGACCGCCGTGTACGCGGGCGGCGGGTCCGCCTCCGCGGCGCCCGACGAAGCGGTGGCCGGCGTGTGCGGGGGCGGGCTGCCGCCGGGCGGGGAAGCGCTGTAGGGCGGCGGTGGGTCGGCCGGCGGGGTGTGCTGCCTGGACGCCGAGTGCCGGAGGCGGCTGAGGCTGGAGGACACCGTGGACGCCGCCGCCGCGGCGAGGGCGCCGGTGGTGCCGCTGGTACGGCCGCCGCGGCCGAACAGGCGCTGTACGGGGAGCTCGGAGGTGGCGGACGTGGCGGACGTGGTCTGCGGGGGCGTTGCCGCCGGTGCGCCGGCGGTGGGGAGCGGGACGGCCGGCGCCGGCGGGGGAGGAGTGAGGGCGGCCACGGGGAGCGCGGTCCTGGTGGTGATCGCGCCGGGGAGTGCGGGCCGGCGCAGAGGTACGGCCGCCCTGGCGGACGCGGGCCGGGTGGCGTGGGCGCGCTGCACGGGGAGCGCGGGGGGCTCGGGCGTTGGCCCACCGGGGACGAAGGGGGCCGACGCGAGGGGCGGCGCGAAGGCGGCCACTCCGCGGGACACCGGGGGCTCGGCGGCCACGGCGGGGAAGGGCGGTGCGGGCGCGAGCGGCGGGGCAGGTGCCGAGGGGGCGGTCGGGGCGGTGGCCCGCTGGACCGGCGGGGAGGTACGGCTCTCGGTGTGCGGGCTGTTCGAGACAGCGACCGGGGACCGGACCGTGAGCGGCGTGGTGTCGCCCGGCGCCTTGGAGAGGGGGGCGCCCAGCGGAGAACGGCGGGGGGCGGGTGCGGCCGGTGCTGGGCTCGGGGCGCGGGGCACGGGGGGCACGGGATGCGCCTGCGGGGTGGCCGGGGGGTCCGTGCTCGGCCGTACGGCGGTGACCGGCCTGGAGACGGGGGCGCCGAGGCCGGGACGGGGCGCCGTGGCGCTGCGCTGCACCGGGTGGGCCGGGGCGGCGGGGGCCGCCTTCTTGGTGAGAGGTACGGCGGTCGGCCCGGCCGCCTCGGCGGCCCCCGGGAGGGACCGTTGGACGACGGGCGGCGCGGAGGTGACGGGCGGCGCGGAGGTGACGGGCGGGACGGTGGAGCCGGGCGGATTGGTGGAGCCGGGCGGATTGGTGGAGCCGGGCGGATTGGTGGAGTCGGAGGCGTCGCGGGCGTCGCGGTGAGCGGTGGGCGTCGGGCCGCCGGCGCCGGGTGCGTTCGACGTCGCGGCCGACCGGTCCGTGGCGCGCTGCACCGGGGGCTGCGCCGTGTGCGGGGTGGCGGAGCCGGGGCCGGCGGGGGGCCGCGGTGCCGTACCGGGGGCGCTGGGGATGTTGTGGGTGTGGCGGGCCGGGGGCTGTGCGGGTTGAGGAGCCTTGGGCCGGCCGGGGGCCGCCGCCTGCCGTTGGACAGGGTGTGCACCGCTCGGGGCGCCGGGACGGCCGGCTGCCGCGGAGGGACGGTTCGCCGACGGGGGAGGTGTCGTGGACCTCTGCGCTCCGGTCGCTTCGCCGGCGCCGCCCGTGGGGGTGGTTCCGCGGGTGCCCGGGGGACGTCCCTGCCCGGCACCGTCGCCCGACGGCAGGTCGGTGCCGGCCGGCCGGGACGCGGTGGCCCGTCCGGCGCCGCTGCCGGAGCCCGGCGCGGGGGTGGTGCGAGCGACGGCGCGCTGCACCGGCGGGGTGCCGGGTGCCGCACCGCTCCGGGGGGCACCGCCGCGGCTGTCGTCGCGCGTGCCGGAGGCCGCGGTGGCGCGGTCGGTGCGGGCGGCCGCCCGCTGGACCGGTGCGCCGGTCGTCGCGCCGCCGTCGGGCGCGGATGCCGCTCGCCGGGCGGGGGCGGCGGGGGCGGCCGGCCGGTCGCGCGGGGGCACGGCCCGTTGGACGGGGGCATCGGCCGCGCTGTCGCCGACCGGGGACGCCGGCCGTCCGGCGGGCGGGGTGGCCTTCGGCGACGGCGACGGCGACGGCGACGGCGAAGCTGTCGGCGGTGCCGGGATCGGCGCCGCGTTGCCGGTGCGCGGCGTGCCGCCTGCGGGCTGGGACGTCCGCTGCACCGGGAGGCCGGTCGTTCCGTTGTCGGCCTGGGCGGCCTGGGCGGCCTGGGCGGCCTGGGCGGCCGGGGTCGCCGGGGTGGCCGTCCGGCCGGTGGGGTTGGCCTTCGGCGTGGGCGCAGGCGTCGTGCGAGGCGGGTCGGGGGTGGGCGCGGAGGCAGGGGTGGAGGACTGGGATGCCGCCCGCTGCACGGGGGCGTCTCCCGCCGTGTTGTCGCCCGATGCCGAACCGGGCTGCGGCACGGCACGTTGTACCGGGGTGCCGGCCGGTGCGTCTGCCGGGGGCACGGCCGGTGTGGCGCCGCCTGTCGCGGACGCCGTCCCGCCGCCGGACCGGGAGGTGGCGGGCCCCGGGTCGGTGCGGGTGGCCGTGCCGGGGCTGGACTCCCGCTGCACCGCCCGCCGCACCGGGGAACCGGGCGTCGGGGACCCCGGCGAGACGTTCGGACGCCCGCCGGCGGGAGTGGCCCCGCGGGCGGGCTCGGTGCGGGCGGCCGGAGTCGGGCCCGAGGGCGGTGCGGCGCGCTGTACGGGTGCGCCGGATGCCGGGTTGTTGCCCGGTGTGCCCGGTATGTCCGGGGTGCCCGGCGTGACTGTGGGTGGGTTGCCGGGTTGCCGCAGGGGGCGCTGTGCCGGCGTGCCGGGTGCCGGGCCGCTGCTCACCGCGGAAGTCGGCGCCTTGCCGGTCTGCGGCACGGCTCGCTGCACGGGCGGGCCGGATGCCGGGTTGTGGTCCGGGGTGTCCGGTGTGGGTGCGGGGGGCGGGCTGCCGGGTTGCGGCAGGGGGCGCTGCGGCGGCGTACCGGATGCCGTACCGCCGCTCGCCGCGGGTGAGGTCCGGCCGCCGGACCGGGGCACGGCCCGCTGGACCGGCGTACCGGTGGCGGTACCGCCCGGTGTGCTGTCGCCGGAAGTGGCCGGCGTGGGGGAGATTTCCCGGGCGCCGGTGGCGGTGGCCGGGGTGGCACCCGATCCGGGTACCGCCCGCTGTACCGGCGGGCCGGCGGATGCGTCGCGACCCGACGAGGGCGACACCGGGGCACCGGTGGTCGTCGGCGGGTGCGGGGGCCGGTGTGGGCGTACGGCCCGTTGCACCGGGGCGCCCGTGGGTGCCGTGGGTGAGGCCGGTCCGCCGCCGGCCGGCCGGGCCGGGGAGGTGTCCCGGGCGGGGCCCGGGCCGGGGCCCCCTCGGTCACCGTCCGCCGACGACGGCGCCGTTCCCGAGGAGTCCGGCAGGGCGTTCGCGCTCCGGGGGCTCGCGGGCAGGGCCCGGCGCTGCACGGCCGGCGACCCGGACGGAGCCTTGGTCAGAGGGTGCCGCGTGCGGGGCGGGGCGGGCGGCACCGGTGTCACGCGGACGCCGCGGCCGCCCGGGGCCGGTGCGCTCACCGGCGCTCCGGACGAGGACGGCCCGGCGGAACTCGCCCGCTGGACCGGCGTGGCCCGGGTGAGGGGCGCGGACGTGGCGGACGGAGTGGTCCGCGTGCCCGTGGCGGGAGCGGTGGGAGCGGACGACGAGGCCGCGCCGGGTATCGCCCGCAGCGGCGCGACCGGCATGCGCTGCACCGCCGGTGCGCCGGCCGGCGACGCCGGCGACAGTGACTGCGCGGGGCGGGCGAGCCCCGCGGCGGGGCGGGCCGACGCGCCGGACGTTCCGGACGCTCCGGACGCGTCGATCGCGCCCGAGAGCATGCTGCTGCCGGCCGCCGGGTCCAGTACCGCGGGGGACGGTGCCCCCGTGAACGACGGGTTCTGCCACGTCGGCAGCCGCCCGCCGAACCCGGCGTCCGCGATTCCCGTACGTGCCGTACCCGTCGCCCGCTGGATCGGCGGCAGGCTCGTCCAGGCGGCGACGGCCACGGGTGGCGCGGGGTCGGGCGTACGCGTCGTACTCCCGCCCGCGTCCGTTCCCGTGTCCGGGCCCGTGGTGTCGGGCGGGGGCGTGTCGCGGCCCCCGCCGACGCCGTCCCGACGACTCCGCAGCCGGTCCAGGATTCCCACCGATCAGCCCTCCGCCATTCCACGCGTCACGAGGGACGCGATCTGGTCCGTGTACCGGCGTCGGTCCTGGTGTTCCATGTCCAGGATCGCCTCCAGGCTCCAGTGGAAGTGGTAGGCGACGTACGCGATCTCCTCGTGCAGCCGGTCGGTCGCGTACGTCACGATTCCCCCAGGCGGCTCCCGCCGAGTTCCACCTCGAAGGGCTCCGTGCAGTGCGGACACTGAACGGCCGCGCGGGTGTGGCCCTCCGCGTTGATCTGCCGGTAGAAGTCCTGCAGGAACGCCAGGTCGGAGGCGAACATGTTCTCCACGATCCCGTCGTGCACCATCGTCAGCGTGCCCAGCCGGGTGATGACCCGGCCGAGCAGCACCACCGACAGGTACGCCGGGTTCTCCTGGACGCGCACGTCGCGCAGCGGGATCAGTTCGTCCCGTGCCGTCGACAGACGCATGACACCGTCGCGGTGGACGGTGCCCGAGTCGTCGACGTACCCGCGCGGCAGCTCGAAGGGGAACTCGGTCTGCAACCGCTGTCGCGGTGCCGTGGCGACGGGCGGACCGGCCGGCGGACCGGCCGACGGACCGGCCGGTGTCTCCGCCGGAGCGGCGGCGGGAGCCGAACGGGGGAAGTCCGCTCCCGCCGCCGCGGTCTGGGGGGCCGGGGCTGACGCCCCGGCGGCCGAACGCCTCATTACTCGATGACCAGCTCTTCGAAGACGATGGTCACGGTCTCGGTGAGCTGGGAGGCCTCGCCGGCCTTCAGCGCACTGGCGTCGATCTTGCTGCACCAGGCGTTGCGCATGTTGTAGCGCTTCACCGGGGAGTTCATGTAATCCATCATGATGATGGAGGCGTTCTTACGGGCCGTGCTCATCTGACCGGCGATCGAGTCGTTGATCCACGACGTGAACGCCGGGGACTGGGTCATACCGCGGACGACGGTGCACTGCCCGTCCTTCTGCGTACCCGGCAGGAGGCTGACCTCCGGCTGGCCCGACTGGGTGTTCTGGTAGCTCTTGATGACGTCCTGCTCGATGCTGAGGCCGTTGACCTCCGCGAGGTACTCGACGTC
>NZ_BAABCQ010000121.1:0-24623 GCF_039539045.1 Streptomyces marokkonensis | reverse complement strand
GGAGAGTAGGACGCCGCCGAACTCCTTTTAGAGCTCTGGCTCTTGGGCACACAGCCCGAGAGCCAGAGCTTTTTTGCGTTGAGGTAAGGTCAGTGAGCATCATTGGCTCGTTTCCCTCAGGAGGCCCCCGCGTGGAGGTCCAGGAGACCCGCGTGCAGACTGACCGGGTCCTCACCATTCCGAACATCCTCAGCATGGCGCGCCTCGCCGGCGTGCCGCTCTTCTTGTGGCTGATCCTCAGGCCCGAGTTCGGCGGCCCGGAGAGCGACGGCTGGGCGCTGTTGGTGCTGGCCCTGAGCGGAGTCAGCGACTACCTGGACGGGAAGCTCGCACGGCGCTGGAACCAGATCAGTAGCCTCGGCCGGCTCCTGGACCCCGCGGCCGACCGGCTTTACATTCTGTCCACTCTGGTGGGCCTCACCTGGCGCGAGATTCTCCCGCTCTGGTTGACCCTTGTACTGCTTGCCCGGGAAGCGGTCCTGCTGGTGATGGTGGGCATCCTCCGACGTCACGGCTATCCGCCGCCGCAGGTGAACTTCCTGGGGAAGGCAGCCACCTTCAACCTCATGTACGCCTTCCCACTGCTCCTGCTCAGCGACGGAAGCGGATGGATCGCGTCACTCGCCGCTGTTTTCGGATGGGCGTTCGCCGGTTGGGGTACAACCCTGTACTGGTGGGCAGGTGTCCTTTACGTGGTGCAGGTCCGCCGCTTGGTCCGTGCGGACACCATGGCCGATTGAACCCGCCGATTGTGCGTCCCCCAGCGGCCGGATGGCTTCGACTGCGAAAGTGCGGGACGCTGGACGGGTGAAGTCGGTCAATCCGTCGTCTCGTAGAGGAGGACGCTTCCGACATGAAGGCCGTCGTGATGGCTGGAGGCGAAGGCACACGCCTTCGTCCCATGACCTCGAGCATGCCCAAGCCGCTGCTGCCGGTGGCCAACCGGCCGATCATGGAGCACGTTCTGCGGCTGCTCAAAAGGCATGGGCTCAATGAGACCGTCGTCACCGTCCAGTTCCTGGCCTCACTGGTCAAGAACTACTTCGGTGACGGAGAAGAGCTCGGAATGGAGCTCTCCTATGCCAATGAGGAGAAGCCACTCGGTACCGCCGGAAGCGTCAAGAACGCCGAGGAGGCGTTGAAGGACGATGCCTTCCTCGTCATTTCCGGCGATGCCCTGACGGACTTCGACCTCACCGATCTGATCAACTTCCACAAGGAGAAGGGCGCGCTCGTCACCGTGTGTCTGACACGCGTGCCCAACCCCCTGGAATTCGGCATCACCATCGTCGACGAAGAGGGCAAGGTCGAGCGCTTCCTGGAGAAGCCGACCTGGGGCCAGGTCTTCTCGGACACCGTGAACACCGGCATCTACGTCATGGAGCCCGAGGTCTTCGACTACGTCGACCCCGACGTGCCCGTCGACTGGTCCGGCGATGTCTTCCCGCAGCTGATGAAGGAAGGCAAGCCCGTCTACGGCTACATCGCCGAGGGCTACTGGGAGGACGTCGGCACCCACGAGAGCTATGTGAAGGCCCAGGCGGACGTACTGGAGCGCAAAGTCGACGTCGACATCGACGGCTTCGAGATCTCGCCCGGCGTCTGGGTGGCCGAAGGCGCCGAGGTGCATCCCGACGCCGTGCTCCGAGGGCCTCTTTACATCGGCGACTACGCCAAGGTCGAGGCCGGCGCCGAAATCCGGGAACACACGGTCGTCGGCTCCAACGTCGTCGTCAAGACCGGTGCCTTCCTGCACAAGGCCGTCGTGGCCGACAACGTGTACGTCGGGCCGCACAGCAACCTGCGGGGCTGCGTTGTCGGCAAGAACACCGACATCATGCGCGCCGCGCGGATCGAGGACGGCGCGGTCATCGGCGACGAGTGTCTGGTCGGCGAAGAATCGATCATCCAGGGCAACGTCAGGGTCTACCCGTTCAAGACCATCGAGGCAGGTGCCTTCGTCAACACCTCGGTCATCTGGGAGTCCCGGGGCCAGGCGCACCTCTTCGGCGCCCGCGGAGTGTCCGGCATCCTGAACGTGGAGATCACGCCGGAGCTGGCAGTCCGGCTGGCCGGTGCCTACGCGACCACGCTGAAGAAGGGGTCCACCGTCACCACGGCCCGCGACCACTCCCGCGGGGCCCGTGCGCTGAAACGGGCGGTGATCTCCGCGCTGCAGGCCAGTGCCATCGACGTACGGGACCTGGAGAACGTACCGCTGCCCGTGGCGCGGCAGCAGACCGCGCGGGGCAGCGCCGGCGGAATCATGATCCGGACCACGCCCGGGGTGCCGGACTCCGTGGACATCATGTTCTTCGACGGCCAGGGTGCCGACCTGTCCCAGGGTAGCCAGCGGAAACTGGACCGGGTGTTCGCACGGCAGGAGTACCGGCGTGCGTTTCCCGGAGAGATCGGGGACCTGCACTTCCCGTCCAGCGTGTTCGACTCGTACACCGGGTCGCTGTTGCGCAACATCGACATCACGGGAATCGCCGAGTCGGGCCTCAAGGTGGTCGTCGACGCCTCCAACGGCAGCTCGGGGCTGGTTCTGCCCAGTCTGCTCGGGAAGCTGGGCGTCGACTCGCTGACCATCAACCCGGGGCTCGACGAGTCCAGGCCGACCGAGTCGGCCGACATGCGGCGGTCGGGGTTGGTGCGCCTCGGGGAGATCGTGGCGTCCTCGCGTGCGGCGTTCGGTGTGCGGTTCGACCCGGTGGGTGAGCGGCTGTCGCTGGTCGACGAGAAGGGCCGCATCATCGAGGACGACCGGGCTCTGCTGGTGATGCTCGACCTGATCGCGGCGGAGCGGCGCAGTGGCCGGGTCGCGCTGCCTGTGACGACCACCAGGATCGCCGAGCAGGTGGCGGCGTACCACGGTACCCAGGTCGAGTGGACGACCACGTCTCCCGACGACCTGACGCGGGTCGGGGGCGAGGAAGGTGCGATCTTCGGTGGTGACGGCAAGGGCGGCTTCATCGTCCCGGAGTTCAGCAGCGTCTACGACGGTACGGCGGCCTTCGTCCGGCTCATCGGGCTGGTGGCGCGGACGCAGCTCACGCTGAGCCAGATCGATGCGCGCATCCCGAGGGCGCACGTCCTGAGGCGTGACCTGGCCACTCCGTGGGCGGTGAAGGGGCTGGTGATGCGGCGGGTCGTCGAGGCGGCCGGAGACCGTTCCGTGGACACCACGGACGGGGTGCGGGTGGTGGAGACCGACGGACGCTGGGTGATGGTGTTGCCCGACCCGGCCGAGGCGGTCACCCATCTGTGGGCCGAGGGGCCCGACGACGCCTCCGCGCAGGCGCTGCTCGACGAGTGGTCCGCGGTGGTGGACAGCGCGGGCCGGTAGACACACCGCAGGCGTGCGTGCCGGACAAGTGTCCCCAAGGGGGCCTGTCCGGCACGCCGGTGGGGCCATTCGGAGGTAGTGTGCGTGGCGTGCGACGATGTGCGGCATGCCGCAGCAACCCCCCGTTCGGAGCACATTCACGCGGCCCGCGCGCCCGGACGCGTCCATGTCCTTGCTCACCAACGTCATGGACCACAGCCTCGACGACGGATACGCCGAGGCCGCCGCGCGGAAGAAGGCCGAGGGCACCGGCGGAATACCCAAGACCCTCCGGGCCAAGCTGGGGCTGGCCGCCGGGCTGGTGCTGGCGGCCCTGGTAGTGACGGTCGGCGCGGCTCAGGCACGGGTCGCGGCGCCCGCCGTCGCCAAGGAACGCGAAGAGCTCATCGACCGCATCGAGGGGGAGACCTCGGCGGCCGACAAGCTGGAGGAGAGCGTCGACAAGCTGCGCGAGGACGTGAGCGGGCGGCAGCGTGAGGCGCTCGAGAAGAACGGCGACAGCGGGCGTTCCGATCTGATGGGTATCCTGTCGGGCGCGGTCGAGGTGCACGGCCCGGGTGTGAAGCTCGTGGTGAACGATGCCAAGGACGCGGGCGCCGGAGGTGACGGGCAGCCGCGAGGCACCTCCGGGTTCTCCGACACGGGCCGGGTCCGGGACCGGGACATGCAGCGCGTGGTCAACGGGCTGTGGGAGTCGGGGGCGGAGGCGATCTCCATCAACGGACAGCGCCTGACAGCGCTGTCGGCGATCAGGGCCGCGGGTGACGCGATACTGGTCGACAACAGGCCGCTGGTGCCGCCGTACACGGTGCTCGCGGTCGGGGACGGCGAGCGGCTCAGCACCCGGTTCCAGGACAGTGCCGATGGGGTCTACCTGCATGTCCTGCAGGAGAACTACGGCATCCGGACAGCCATCTCCGCGGCGGACGATCTCAAGTTGCCGGCCGCCACGAGTGTGATCGTACGTACAGCACAGCCGATAACCGAGAAGGGCACATCGTGATCGCCGTACTGGGCCTCGTGGTGGGAGTCGTGGCCGGCCTGTTGGTCCGGCCCGAGGTGCCGGCAGTCGTGGAGCCCTACCTGCCGATCGCCGTCGTGGCGGCGCTCGACGCCGTCTTCGGCGGCCTGCGGGCCATGCTCGACGGCATCTTCGACGACAAGGTCTTCGTGGTGTCGTTCCTGTCGAACGTGGTCGTGGCCGCGCTGATCGTGTTTCTCGGCGACAAGTTGGGCGTCGGAGCGCAGCTGTCCACCGGTGTGGTGGTCGTCCTCGGCATCCGCATCTTCTCCAACGCCGCGGCGATCCGACGCCACGTCTTCCGGGCGTGAGGCGGATGAACGACCAGAACGAGCAGAGCGGGCACAGGCTGCGCAAGGAGCTGCCCGAAGAGGTGCCGCCGTCGGCGAAGACCCTGGGCGCCGATGCCACCGCCGAGGATGCCCCGGCCGCCGACGCAGAGGAGGGAAAGACCCAGGAGCGGGAGCCCGGGCCGCGGTCCGGGCTGACCGGCCGGCAGCGGCTCGTCAAAGGACTGTGGCCGCCGCGTCTGACCAGGGCCCAACTCATCGTCGCCCTGCTCCTGTTCGGCCTCGGGTTCGGCCTGGCCGTCCAGGTGGCGTCGAACAGCGAAGGTGACAGCGCGCTGCGCGGAGCCCGGCAGGAGGATCTCGTCCGCATCCTCGATGAACTGGACGACCGTACTCAGCGTCTTGAAGACGAGAAGCAGGGCCTCGAGAAGCAGCGCGACGAGCTGGAGAACAGCTCCGACCAGGCAGAGGAGGCCCGCAGGCAGACGCTCGAGAAGGAGCGGCAACTCGGCATTCTCGCGGGCACCGTGGCCGCGCAGGGGCCCGGCATCACGGTGACGATCGACGACACGAAGGGAGCGGTCGAGGCGGACATGCTGCTCGACGCGATCCAGGAGCTGCGCGCGGCGGGTGCGGAGGCGATCCAGGTGAACGGTGTACGGGTCGTCGCCGGGACGTACCTCACGGACTCCGACAAGACCGTGAGCGTCGACGGGAACAAGATCAACGCGCCCTATCGTTTCCAGGTCATCGGCAAGCCGCAGGACCTCGAACCGGCTCTCAACATTCCTGGAGGTGTGGTGCAGACTCTGGAGAAGGAACAGGCCACCGTTACTGTTGAGCGGTCGAGCAAGATCGTCGTGGACGCCTTGCGAGCGGCGAAGCGGCCTGACTACGCTCGGTCGTCCTCCGAGTGAACCGGGGGTGCATGGGCGGCGTCCGGCGAGGGCATGAGGTTGCGGGGGGTCGGCGCACCGATTGGGTGGTGCGTGGTGGAAACTGTCTGGTGGAGACGGACGTTGTGAAGGTGTCCGGGTCGGCCAGTACGTTCAGTCAGGGTTCGTCCTGCCCCACGGGCGGGTCTGTTTCGGTCAAGGGGAATCGCCCGTGAAGTTGTTTGCGAAGTTGTTCGGCAAGAGCGCGCGAGAGGGCCGCGAGAACGCGACCGCTCGCCATCGGGCACAGCCTGACGCGGAGGGCGGGCGCCCGATGTTCCGGGACCAGGTTGCTGGTCCGGGCGGTGACGTTTCCGGTGGTCAGGGCGCGCCGTCTGTTGACCCTGCGCAGTCCGGCGGCATAGGTTTCGGCCAGCCGTCAGCCTCGAGTACGGGTGGAGGGTTCACCCCCGGTCCGTACGCGTCGAACGCCCCGGCGGGGCAGCCGCGGCAGGAGGATCCGTCCATGTCGGCCCTGGTGTGTACGAGGTGCGGTAACCGCAACGCGGAGAACAGCCGCTTCTGCTCCAACTGCGGCGCGCCGCTGCGTGCAGGGGCGGTTCCGGAGCGTGCGTCCGAGACGACTTCCACGATCTCCATCTCCGGCCTGGAGGCGTACGACGCCGAGGTGACCGGCCAGACGGCGATTCCCGCGCTCTCTCCCGAGGCGCAGGCGGCCGTCGACGCGTTGCCGCTCGGTTCCGCGCTCCTCGTCGTGCGCCGCGGTCCGAACTCGGGCAGCCGCTTCCTGCTGGACGGCGAGCTGACCACTGCCGGGCGTCATCCGCAGAGCGACATCTTCCTGGACGACGTGACGGTCTCGCGCCGGCACGTGGAGTTCCGCCGCGGTCCGGACGGTTCGTTCACGGTGGCCGACGTCGGCAGCCTGAACGGCACGTACGTCAACCGCGAACGCATCGACCAGGTCGCCCTGTCGAATGGTGACGAGGTACAGATCGGCAAGTACCGGCTGGTCTTCTACGCGAGCCAGCGGGGTTACTGACCGCCCCCGGGCTCTCGCCCGGGGAACCTCCAGGGAAGGTCCATGCTTCAAACACCGAGCGGCAGTGCCGGGCACGGCACCGCCGTCACGGACAGTGGGCTGATGAGCATCGGCGCGGTGCTGAACGCGCTGCGTGACGAGTTCCCCGACATCACCATCTCCAAGATCCGTTTCCTGGAGTCGGAGGGCCTCGTGGAGCCACGGCGGACCCCCGCCGGGTACCGAAAGTTCAGTGCCCACGACGTCGAGCGCCTCGGCCAGGTGCTGCGTATGCAGCGGGACCACTATCTGCCACTGAAGGTGATCCGCGAGCACCTGGACGCCATGGAGCGTGGCGAGGCCCTCCCGCTGCCGGCACTGGCACGGCAGCGGGACGGGGAGCCTGCGCCGGAGCCCGCCGAAGGTCCTGTGATGACCCGGATCGGGCGGGACGAGCTGCTGACCGCGGCCGGAATCGGTGACCAGGAGCTGAAGGAGTGGGAGTCGTACGGGCTTCTCGCTCCGCTGCCCGACGGGGCGTACGACGCCGAGGTGGTCACCGTGGCGTCGCTGGTGGTCCAGCTGGGGAAGTTCGGGATCGAGCCGCGGCACCTGCGGGTGATGAAGGCCGCCGCCGACCGGGAGGCCGGGCTCGTGGACCAGGTGGTGGCGCCGCTGAAGCGCCACCGCAACCCCCAGACCAGGGCCCACGCGGAAGCCCGTACCAAGGAGCTGGCGGGGCTGGCGGTGAAGCTGCACGCGGCACTGGTGCAGACCGCCCTCGGTGTGCGGCTGCCCTGAGACGGCCCGTCCGCGAGGCCCGGATCGCCCACCCGATACCGGCCCGACTACCCAAAGGTCCCGGGCACGGCCTAGGGTTGCTGTGTGAACGAGCTCGATGTCGTAGGTGTCCGGGTCGAGATGCCCTCCAACCAGCCGATCGTGCTGCTGCGCGAGATGGGAGGCGACCGCTACCTCCCCATCTGGATCGGGCCGGGGGAGGCGACGGCGATCGCCTTCGCCCAGCAGGGCATGGCTCCCGCACGGCCGCTGACCCACGATCTGTTCAAGGACGTGCTGGAAGCCGTCGGCCAGGAGCTCACCGAAGTACGCATCACCGACCTGCGTGACGGTGTCTTCTACGCCGAGCTGGTCTTCGCGAGCGGCGTCGAGGTGAGCGCCAGGCCGTCCGACGCCATAGCGCTGGCCCTGCGCACCGGAACACCGATCTACGGCAGCGACACCGTGCTCGACGACGCCGGCATCGCCATTCCGGACGAGCAGGAGGACGAGGTCGAGAAGTTCCGCGAGTTCCTCGACCAGATCTCGCCCGAGGACTTCGGGAGCAGCAACCAGTGACACGCGCGGGCCGCGGCGGTCCGGGGCGGCGTACAGCCCCCTTTCGGGCACATTCGGCTAGCCTTTCCCCGCGGTTGGGCACGGGAAACCACTCGTAGGGTGATTATCACTCGGCGTGCCGAGTGTGGCGATCGTTGACGCACCCTTGGTGACTGCCTACCGTCGAGGAGGCAGGTCAAGGACGGAGGTCGGCGTGAGAATCAGCGGCGACGGTACGGCTGGGGGAGGCCCCGGGCACAGCCTTGGGGCAAGCGGTCCGTACCCTCCCCCGAACTCTCGGCTCCGCGCGGGCGGGGGGTATCCCCAACACGGTGGCGCGGTCGATCCCGCTCCGCAGCGATCGGCTGCCGTGCCGAGCAGCGGAGGGGCGACGTCCATGGCGTCCGAGCAGATCGGCTATCGCGGGCCGACGGCCTGCGCGGCCGCCGGTATCACCTATCGGCAGCTCGACTACTGGGCCCGCACGGGCCTCGTCGAGCCCTCCGTGCGGCCCGCGCACGGATCCGGGACGCAGCGTCTGTACAGCTTCCGCGACGTGGTCGTGCTGAAGATCGTCAAGCGTTTCCTCGACACCGGGGTGTCACTGCAGAACATCCGTACCGCCGTCCAGCATCTCGGGGAGCGCGGCTTTCGTGACCTGGAGCGGATGACGCTGATGAGTGACGGCGCCACTGTCTACGAGTGCACCTCGCCCGACGAGGTGCACGCCCTGCTCCAGGGCGGTCAGGGCATCTTCGGCATCGCCGTCGGCGTCGTGTGGCGGGACGTCGAGAGCGCGCTGTCCCAGCTGCACGGGGAGCGGATCGACACGGGGGAGACCCTGGTCGGGCACAATCCGGCGGACGAACTGGCGAGGCGACGCAACCGGGCCGTCTGACACCGCCGCAGGCGGGCGGCGGGGCAGGCCGGTCGGGCGGGGCGTTGTCAGTGGCGTAGGGCAGCATCGGAGATGTGAGAACCACGCCCACGATCCTGCATCTCGACATGGATGCCTTCTTCGCCTCGGTGGAGCAGGCATCCAAGCCGAGTCTGCGCGGCAAGGCCGTCGTCGTGGGCGGGCTCGGACCGCGCGGGGTGGTCGCCACCTGCTCCTACGAGGCGCGGGTCTTCGGCGTGCACTCGGCGATGCCCATGGGCCAGGCCCGGCGGCTCGCACCCAACGCGGCGTACCTCGTCCCGCGCTTCGAGCTCTACCGTTCGATCAGCGAGCAGGTGATGCGGCTGCTGCGAGAGCTGTCGCCACTGGTGGAGCCGCTGAGTCTGGACGAGGCCTTCGTGGACCTGGAGGCCGGCGGGACGGCCCGGGACGCTGAATCGGCCCGGCTGGCCGGGGCGAAGCTGCGCACGGACATACGCGCGGTCACCGGCCTCACCGGGTCCGTGGGCCTGGCCGCCTCCAAGATGCTCGCCAAGATCGCCTCGGAGGAGGCCAAACCGGACGGGCTGGTCCTGATCCCGCCGGGGACGGAGCGGGCCATGCTGGAGCCGATGACCGTGCGGACGCTGCCCGGCGTGGGCCCGGCGACGGGCGACCATCTGCGCCGGGCCGGGATCGCCACGGTCGGTGAGATCGCCGAGGCGGGGGAGGACGAGCTCGTACGGCTGCTGGGCAAGGCGCACGGGCACGCCCTGTACGCCATGGCCCTGGCTCGTGACGAGCGCCCCGTGGTGGCCGAGCGGGAGACCAAGTCGGTGTCCGTCGAGGACACCTATGACGTGGACATCCACGATCGTCTGCGGGTCGGTGTCGAAGTCGGGCGGCTGGCCGACCGGTGTGTGAGGCGGTTGCGCGGGTCCGGGCTGTCCGGGCGCACCATCGTGCTCAAGGTGCGCAGGTACGACTTCTCCACGCTGACGCGCTCCGAGACCCTGCGCGGGCCCACGGACGATCCGGGGGTGGTGCGGGAGGCCGCGGCCAGGCTGCTGGACTCGGTGGACACCACCGGTGGCGTGCGACTGCTCGGGGTCGGCGTCAGCGGGCTCGCCGACTACACGCAGGAGGACCTGTTCGCGCAGGCGGCGGGGGACCGGGCCGACGAGTCGGCCGAGGAGCCCGAGGCGGAGCCGGTCGAGGAGCACCGGCCGGCGCCCGCCGAGCGCCGGTGGCCGTCGGGGCACGACGTGCGGCACGCCCAGTACGGGCACGGGTGGGTGCAGGGCAGTGGGCTGGGGAGGGTCACCGTGCGGTTCGAGACGCCGTACTCGCGGACCGGGCGGGTACGCACCTTCCTGGTGGACGACCCGGAACTGACGCCGGCGGATCCGCTGCCGCTGGTCCCGCCCGCGCCGCGAAGACCCGGGGGCACCGGGCAGGCGCGCGCGGAGGCCGGCTCGGACACCGCTGCGGAGACCGGCCCGGACAGCGACGCGAAAACCGGACCGGCGGGTCCCGTCCGGCTGCCCCCGACCAGGGCCTGAGGTGACGCCTCCTGCATCAGTGCCGGTCACGGCAGCGTGGAGGGCGGCCGGAGCCCGCGTCCGCGCCGTGAACCGTCCGGTAGGCCGGGACCGTCAGCTCTCCTCCTTGCCATGGCCCGCCAGCTTGCCGAAGTCGTGGTCGGGGAGCGGGGGAGGAGCGGCCACGTCGAGGCCGTAGTGGTGGTAGAGCTGGAGTTCCTGTTCCGGCGAGAGATGGCGGCCGACGCCGAAGTCGGGGGCCTCCTTGATCAGGGCCCGGTCGAAGGGCACGCGCAGAGTGCCGTCGACCAGCTCGCTCGGCTCCAGGGGCACGAAGGCGTCCCTGCTGAACAGGCCCGTGCGTATGGCCGCCCACTCGGGGACGCCGGTGGCGTCGTCGAGATAGACCTCGTCGACAGTGCCGATGCGGGTGCCGTCGCGGTCGAACGCCTTGCGGCCGATCAGATTGCGCGGGTCGATGTCGGTACGCACGGGGCCCTCCATTGGTCGCACTGGGCTCGCACACCAGCCGCCGAATCATCCGTAAGTACTACAAAAGAGCACATGTGGCGGGTCGGCCACTCGAAACCTGTGCGGCGGCCTCGCTGGTACGCTGGCAAACGGCTGCTGACCCCGCGCGGGAGAGTCCTCCGGACACCACCGGAGGCGCCGAAGGAGCAAATCCTCCCCGGAATCTCTCAGGCTCACGTACCGCACGGACGAGGTCACTCTGGAAAGCAGGGCGGGTGTCAACGGCCTCCGCCCTCACCGACGGTGAAAGCCGGGAAAGCCCTCGGGCTCCCCCGGTGAAGCTCTCAGGTTGAGATGACAGAGGGGGAGGCCGTCCGGGTACCCGCGCCGTGGTGCCCCTCGAAGGTCGTCAGACCAGGAGGCCTCCGCAATGACCGCCCACCGCACCCCGCTCTCCGAACTCGAACAGGCAGCACCGTTCGAGCAGCGCCACATCGGCCCCGACCACGAGGCCCGGGCCAAGATGCTCGCGCAGGTCGGTTACGGTTCGCTCGACGAGCTGACGGCCGCCGCGGTGCCGGATGTGATCAAGAACGCCGACGCGCTGGACCTGCCCGGCGCGCGCTCCGAGGCCGAGGTGCTGGCCGAGCTGCGCTCACTGGCCGACCGCAACCAGGTCCTCGACTCCATGATCGGCCTCGGCTACTACGGCACCTTCACCCCGCCGGTCGTCCTGCGCAACGTCATGGAGAACCCGTCCTGGTACACGGCGTACACGCCCTACCAGCCGGAGATCTCCCAGGGCCGTCTCGAGGCCCTGCTGAACTTCCAGACGATGGTCGCCGAGCTCACCGGCCTGCCCACCTCCGGTGCCTCGCTGCTCGACGAGAGCACCGCCGCCGCCGAGGCGATGGCGCTTTCCCGGCGCATGGGCAAGAACAAGAAGGGCCTGTTCCTGGTCGACGCGGACACCCTGCCGCAGACCGTCGCCGTGATACAGACCCGTGCGGAGCCGACCGGCGTCGAGGTCGTCGTCGCCGACCTGAGCGAGGGCATCCCCGCCGAGATCGCGGAGCGGGAGATCAACGGCGTCCTGGTCCAGTACCCGGGCGCTTCCGGTGCCGTCCGCGACATCAAGCCGGTCGTCGACCGGGCGCACGAGCTCGGCGCCCTCGTCACCGTCGCCGCCGACCTGCTCGCCCTCACGCTGCTCACCTCGCCCGGCGAGCTGGGCGCGGACATCGCCATCGGCACCACGCAGCGCTTCGGCGTGCCGATGGGCTTCGGCGGGCCGCACGCCGGCTACATGGCGGTGCACGAGAAGTTCGCGCGCAGCCTGCCCGGCCGTCTCGTCGGCGTCTCCGTGGACGCCGACGGCAACAGGGCCTACCGCCTCGCCCTGCAGACCCGCGAGCAGCACATCCGCCGTGAGAAGGCCACCAGCAACATCTGCACCGCGCAGGTGCTGCTCGCCGTCATGGCCGGCATGTACGCCGTTTACCACGGCCCCGAGGGGCTGCGGGCGATCGCGCGGCGCACGCACCGGTACGCCACCGTCATCGCGGCGGGGCTCGCGGCCGGCGGCGTCGAGGTCGTCCACGGCGCCTACTTCGACACGGTCACCGCCCGTGTGCCCGGCCGGGCCGCCGAGATCGTCCACGCCGCCCGTGAGAACGGCATCAACCTGTGGCTCGTCGACGACGACCACCTGTCGTTCGCCTGCGACGAGACCACCACGCGTGCCCAGGTCGGCGGCGTGTGGAACGCCTTCGGCGTCGAGGGAGACATCGAGGCGCTGGACGCGGCGACCGAGGAGACGCTCCCCGAGGCGCTGCTGCGCAGCGACGACTTCCTGACCCACCCGGTCTTCCACCAGCACCGCTCCGAAACCGCGATGCTGCGCTACCTGCGCCGCCTCGCGGACCGCGACTACGCGCTGGACCGCGGCATGATCCCGCTGGGATCCTGCACGATGAAGCTCAACGCGACCACCGAGATGGAGCCGGTCACCTGGTCCGAGTTCGGGCAGTTGCACCCCTTCGCGCCGGCCGAGCAGGCGCAGGGCTACCTCACGCTCATCCGTGAGCTGGAGGAGCGGCTCGCCGAGGTCACCGGGTACGACAAGGTCTCGCTCCAGCCCAATGCCGGGTCGCAGGGCGAGTTCGCCGGCCTGCTGGCCGTACGCGCCTACCACCGTGCCAACGGCGACGAGCAGCGCACCGTCTGCCTCATCCCGTCCTCCGCCCACGGCACCAACGCGGCGAGCGCGGTCATGGCCGGGATGAAGGTCGTCGTCGTCAAGACCGCCGAGGACGGCGAGATCGACGTCGAGGACCTGCGCGCCAAGATCGAGAAGCACCGCGACGAGCTGTCCGTGCTGATGATCACGTACCCCTCCACGCACGGCGTCTTCGAAGAGCACGTCGCCGACATCTGCGCCCGGGTGCACGACGCCGGCGGCCAGGTCTACGTGGACGGCGCCAACCTCAACGCCCTGGTGGGTCTCGCCAAGCCGGGCCACTTCGGCGGCGACGTCTCGCACCTGAACCTGCACAAGACCTTCTGCATCCCGCACGGCGGCGGCGGTCCCGGCGTCGGCCCCGTGGCCGTACGGTCGCACCTGGCGCCGTACCTGCCCAACCACCCGCTGCAGCCCGCGGCGGGTCCGCGGACGGGCGTCGGCCCGATCTCGGCGGCGCCGTGGGGCTCGGCAGGCATCCTGCCGATCTCGTGGTCGTACGTCCGGCTGATGGGCGGCGAGGGACTCAAGCGCGCCACGCAGGTGGCCGTGCTGTCCGCCAACTACATCGCCAAGCGCCTGGAGCCGCACTTCCCGGTGCTGTACAACGGCCCGGGCGGGCTGGTCGCCCACGAGTGCATCATCGACCTGCGCCCGCTGACCAAGGCGACCGGCGTGAGCGTCGACGACGTCGCCAAGCGGCTGATCGACTACGGCTTCCACGCGCCGACGATGTCGTTCCCGGTGGCCGGCACACTGATGATCGAGCCGACCGAGTCCGAGGACCTGGCCGAGCTGGACCGGTTCTGCGAGGCGATGATCGCCATCCGCGCGGAGATCGAGAAGGTCGGCTCCGGCGCCTGGTCCGCGGACGACAACCCGCTGCGGGGTGCCCCGCACACCGCCGGTGCGCTGGGTGGCGAGTGGGACCACGCGTACACGCGCGAGGAGGCCGTCTTTCCGGCCGGTGTGTCCGCCGCCGACAAGTACTGGCCGCCGGTGCGCCGGATCGACCAGGCCTTCGGTGACCGGAACCTGGTCTGCTCCTGCCCGCCGCTGGAAGCGTACGAGGACTGAGCCGGCCGCGTAAGGGAGAGGCTCCGTGCGGGACCGTCCTGGTCCCGCACGGAGCCTCTCCCGTGTCTCACGCGGTCGCGAGAGACACCTCCGTCGACTTGACCAGCGCGACGACGGGAACGCCGACGGCCAGTCCCAGGTCGTCGGCGGCCTCCCTGGTGATCGCGGCGGTGAGCTCGGCGCCCTCCACGGCGATCCCGACGGAGGCCATCGCGTCGCCCGCGGTGAGGGCGGTGACCGTACCGGGCAGCCGGTTGCGGATGGACAGGCCTTCGACGCGGCCGGTCGCCACGGACACCTCCGTCGACTTCACCAGGGCGCGGACGGCGGTGCCGACGGACAGCCCCAGATCGTCGGCGGCGTCCCGGGTGATCGCCGCGGTCAGGTCCTGGCCGCCGACGAGGCGGACCCGGACCGTCGCCATGGCCTTGCCCGGGGTGACGGCGGTGACGGTGCCGGGGAGCTGGTTGCGGATGCTCAGGCTCATGGGGGCACCGTAGCCCGGCGGAGGTGTCATGCCGGGTATGCGTGTGTCTGCGTCGCCTTGACCGTCGCCCACACCGGCGCGCCCGGGTGGAGACCGAGCTCGGCCGCCGCGACCGCGGTCAGGTCGGCGGCGAGCGGTAGTCCGCCCGTGAGGTCCACGCGGATCTGGTCACCGTGGGTCTCCAGGCCCGCGACCTCGCAGCGCCACAGGTTGCGGGCGCTGGAGCCGGTGGGGCGCTCCCCGTACAGGGTCACGGCGCTCGGCGGGAAGGCCACGAAGACCGGGCCGGAGAGATCCTCGGTGGTGGTGATGGCGGGGCCGGCGTCGAGCCGCACGGTGTGGCCGTCGGCCCGGCCGCGGTAAAGATTCAGGCCGACCAGCTGGGCGATGTAGTCCGTGCGGGGCCGGCGGGCGATGTCGGCGGGGCCGCCTTCCTGGACGACCCCGCCGTGCTCCACGACGACCAGCCGGTCGGCCAGCACCATGGCGTCCAGCGGGTCGTGCGTGACCAGCACGGCCACGGCCTCGAACCCGGCCAGGTGGCGGCGGAGCTGGGCGCGG
Source organism: Streptomyces marokkonensis (assembly GCF_039539045.1). Classification (NCBI taxonomy): domain Bacteria; kingdom Bacillati; phylum Actinomycetota; class Actinomycetes; order Kitasatosporales; family Streptomycetaceae; genus Streptomyces; species Streptomyces marokkonensis. The sequence continues at coordinate 9,455 of NZ_BAABCQ010000121.1, read as the reverse complement.
ACCTCCAGGCGCGTCCGGGCGTCCAGTGCGGCCAGGGGCTCGTCCAGGAGCAGCAGCCGGGGGTTGGTCGCCAGGGCGCGGGCGAGCGCGACGCGCTGTGCCTGGCCGCCGGAGAGGCGACGCGGCCTGGCCCCCGTGTGGTCGGCCAGGCCCATGCGGTCCAGCCACCCGGCGGCCAGCGCCCGGGCCTCGGTCTTGCTCGCGCCCCGGCAGCGCGGCCCGAAGGCCACGTTGTCGAGCGCGGTCAGGTGCGGGAAGAGCAGGTAGTCCTGGAAGACCACGCCGACCGGGCGGTACTCGGGCGGCGTACGGTCCAGGGCGGCACCGTCGAGGCGCAGATGGCCGCCGGCGAGCGGGACGAGGCCCGCGAGCGCGCGCAGCGCGGTGGTCTTCCCGGCGCCGTTGGGGCCCAGCAGGGCGACGACGTCGCCGGGAGCGGCGGTCAGCGCGACGTCCAGGTGGAAGGTGCCGCGGTCCACGACCAGCCGGGCGTCGAGGCCGGTGCCGGGAGTGTGCCCGCCGGTGGGTTCCGCGGCGGTGGGCGGTTCGTCGGTGTCGGTCATGATGCCCTCATCCAGCGGTCCCGGAGACCGGCGAGTACGGCGATGGAGACGGCCAGGAGCACCAGGCTGAGGGCGATCGCCGCCGCCGGGTCGTTCTGCAGGGCGAGATACACCGCCAGCGGCATGGTCTGGGTCCGGCCCGGGAAGTTGCCCGCGAAGGTGATCGTCGCCCCGAACTCGCCCAGTGCCCGAGCCCACGCCAGGACGGCGCCCGCCGCGACGCCCGGTGCGATCAGCGGCAGCGTGACCCGGCGGAACGCGGTGAAACGGGAGGCGCCCAGGGTCGTGGCGGCCTCCTCGAAGCGCGGGTCGGCGGCGCGCAGGGTGCCCTCCACGCTGATCACCAGGAACGGCATCGCCACGAACGTCTCCGCGAGGATCACACCCGTCGTCGTGAACGGCAGTGTGATCCCGAACCAGGCGTCCAGCCACTGTCCGACGACGCCGTTGCGCCCGAACGCCAGCAGGAGGGCCACGCCACCCACCACCGGGGGCAGTACGAGGGGCAGTGTGACCAGGGCCCGTACGAAGCCGCGGCCGGGGAACTCCGTGCGGGCCAGCAGCCAGGCCAGCGGCACACCGACGACCAGGCTCAGCGCGGTCGCCGACGTGGCGCACAGCAGCGACAGCCGGAGGGCCTGCCACACCTCCGGGCTGGCCAGCTGGTCGGGCAGGCCGCTCCACGGCGCACGTACCAGGAGGGCGATCAGCGGCAGCAGCAGGAACGCCAGGCCGACGAGGGCGGGTACCAGCAGGGGGACCGGCACCATGCGGGCGCCCGTCCTGGGTACGTTGGGTACGTCGCGCTTCCTCACGGCGTGCGGAACCCGGCCCCGGTCAGCACCCGTTGCCCCTCGGCGGACTTCACCAGGTCGATGAAGGCCTTCGCCGCGCCGGCGTTGGGAGCCTCCTTGAGCAGGGTGATCGGGTAGTCGTTGACGGCGTCGGCCGACTCGGGGAAGTCCACGCCCGTCACCTTGTCACCGGCCGCCTTCACATCGGTCCTGTACACGACGGCGGCGTCGGCCTCCTTCAGCTCCACCTTGGTCAGGGCGGCCTTGACGTCCTGCTCGTACGAGACGGGGGTGAGCTCGAGACCGCCGACCGTCAGCGCCTTCCGCGCCGCGGCGCCGCACGGCACGGCCTTGTCGCACAGCACGACCTTGAGGCCTGGTTCGGTGAGGTCCTTCAGGGAGGAGATCCCGTCGGGGTTGCCCGCCAGGGTGGCGATCTCCAGCTGGTTCCGTACGAAGGTCGACGGCCGGCCGGCCGTGGCCCCGGCGTCGGTGACGGTCGCCATCGTCTTCGGGCTGGCGGAGGCGAAGACGTCCGCCGGGGCGCCGCTGGTGATGCTGGCGGCGAGGGTGTCGCTGCCGGCGAAGTTGAAGGTGACCTCGGTACCCGGGTGCCGCTTCTCGAACGTCTCGCCGAGCGCCGTGAAGCTCCCCTCGAGGGAGGCGGCGGCGAAGACGGTGACCTGGCCGGAGACCTTCCCGGAGGAGGACGTCGAGGATCCGGCGGAGTCCGATCCGGAGGACGACGAGCACGCGCTCAGGGCCAGCAGCGCGGCGGCGCCCGCACCGGTCACCCGCAGGGTCCGGCGGATGCGGCGGGTCCTGCGCACGGAACGGGTCATCTCGGGCCACTCCCTCTGCGTACGGGGGCGGGAGTCCGACGGGCCCGGCATCCGAACCGGGTGGTCCTGCGCACGGCGGGCTCCCCCTTGCGCCGATCATACTTCCGCATCTGCGAGGGGAAAGTCTGCTGTCGCATCGCATGAGCAAGCCATGGATGAGTAATGGCTGGCATGTGCGTTCGTACGGGCATGCAGCCGTCAGGGTGTGTCCTGGCGAGTCGGGTCATGTCCTCGCCGGTCGGTCACGTCCTGTCGATATGTACATTGGTCGACTTCACTCGGGCGGTGGCCTCCACGCCCACCTCCAGGCCGAGTTCCTCCACCGCCTCCCGGGTCAGCAGGGAGACGAGCCGGTGCGGACCGGCCTGGATCTCGACCTGGGCGGCGACGTCGCCGAGCTTGATCGCGGTCACGATCCCGGGGAAGGCGTTGCGGGCGGAGGTGTAGGGGGTCTCCTCGCCCGCGCCCTCGGAGCGGGCGAGGCCGACCGAGAACGCGGCCAGGTCGCGCCCGTCGACGAGCCGACGTCCACCCTCGTCGCGGTGGGTGATGATCCGGCCCGCGTCGGCCCAGCGGCGCGCGGTGTCCGGGCTGACGCCGAGCAGCCGTGCCGCCTGGCCGATCGTGTAGGACTGCATGCCGGTCACGATAGGCCGCGGGAGGGGAAACGGTGGACGTGGGGTTGGCCGTTGGGTATGACGCGATATGGCGTGAGCTCCAGGCGTGGGGGGTGCCCGCGTGGCACCCGGGGAGATCGGGGTGGAGCGATGACGGCGTTGCCCGCGCGAGTCGGCGAGTCGCCCGGCCTCCGGGCCTCGCACGCGGACCGGGACCGGGTCGTGGGCGTACTGAGCGGCGCCGCCGGGGACGGCCGGCTGACCGCCGAGGAACTGACCGCCACAGGGCCGGGTTGTCGATCAGGGCCACGGAGCCGACGTGCCGGCGCGCGGCTCCCGCGCGCTCCGCCCTGAGACCGTAAGGGATCCGTCAAAGGGGGACAGACCGCCGTATGGGACCCGTCAACAGTGGTCGCATCCGGTCGGGTGAGGGGTTTGCTCGAAGCGTCCAAGTCGCAACCGAACCTCACTCCAGGAGCTCACGATGGCCGATCTGGCCTTCGTCGTCACCACGATCGCGGTCTTCGCGCTGGTGGCTCTCGTCGCCAAGGGGGTGACGAAGCTGTGACCGCCGAGAACATCGTCGGCCTGGTCGTGGCCGTCGCCCTGCTGGGCTATCTCGTCCTCGCCCTGATCTTCCCGGAGAGGTTCTGAGAGCCACATGGGTCCCGTAACCGCCGGCGTCCTCCAACTGCTGGCCCTCATCGGCGCACTGGCGATCGTGCACGCACCCCTGGGCAACTACATGGCCCGGGTCTACTCCTCTCCCGAGCACCTGCGGGTCGAGAAGTGGATCTACAAGGGCATCGGTGCCCGTCCGGACACGGAGATGCGCTGGACGGCGTATCTGCGCGGCGTGCTGGCCTTCTCCCTCGCCGGCGTCCTCTTCCTCTACCTGCTCCAGCGCGTCCAGGGCGTCCTGCCGGGCTCGCTCGGTTTCGACTCCGTGGCGCCCGCGCAGGCCTTCAACACCGCGGCGTCCTTCGTGGCCAACACGAACTGGCAGTCGTACTCCGGCGAGCAGACGATGGGGCACGTCGTACAGACCGCCGGTCTGGCCGTGCAGAACTTCGTCTCGGCGGCGGTCGGCATGGCCGTGGCCGTCGCCCTCGTCCGGGGCTTCGCCCGCGCCCGCACCGGCGAGCTGGGCAACTTCTGGTCGGACCTGGTGCGCGGCGTCACCCGTGTGCTGGTGCCGCTGGCCGTCGTCGGCGCGCTGGTGCTGGTCGCCGGCGGAGTCATCCAGAACTTCTCCGGCATCCACGAGGTCGGGCAGTTCGCGGGCGGCTCACAGCAGTGGAACGGCGGCGCGGTCGCCTCGCAGGAGGTCATCAAGGAGCTGGGCACCAACGGCGGCGGCTACTTCAACGCCAACAGCGCCCACCCGTTCGAGAACCCGACGCCGTTCACCAACCTGTTCGAGATCTTCCTGATCCTGCTCATCCCGGTCTCGCTGACCCGGACCTTCGGCGTCATGGTCGGCTCGGTGCGTCAGGGCTACGCGATCCTCGCCACCATGGCCACCTTCTGGGTCGGCTTCGTCGCCCTGATGATGTGGACCGAGTTCGCCCACCAGGGTTCCGCCCTGCAGGCGGCCGGCGGTGCCATGGAGGGCAAGGAACTGCGCTTCGGGGTCGGCGGCTCGTCGATCTTCGCGGTGACCACCACGCTCACCTCCACCGGTGCCGTCGACTCCTTCCACGCGTCGTACACCGGGTTCGGCGGCGGCATCACGATGCTGGGCATGATGCTGGGCGAGATCGCGCCCGGCGGGGTCGGTTCCGGGCTCTACGGCATGCTGATCATGGCGATCATCGCGGTCTTCGTCGCGGGGCTCATGGTCGGGCGCACGCCGGAGTACCTCGGCAAGAAGATCGGCCCCCGCGAGATCAAGCTGGCGGCCGTCTCCATTCTGATCACTCCGGCGCTGGTGCTGGTGTTCACCTCGCTGTCGATGGCCCTGCCGACCCCGCCGGACTCGATGCTCAACCCCGGCGCCCACGGCTTCTCCGAGGTGCTGTACGCCTTCACCTCCGCCGCGAACAACAACGGCTCGGCCTTCGCCGGTCTGAACGCGAACACCGACTGGTTCAACACCACGACCGGGCTCGCGTTGCTGCTCGGCCGCTTCCTGCCGATGGTGTTCGTCCTGGCTCTGGCCGGTTCGCTGGCCGGGCAGCAGCCGGTGCCGGCCACCGCGGGCACCCTGCGCACCGAGAAGCCGCTGTTCACCGGCCTGCTGGTCGGCGCCATCCTGATCATCGTCGGTCTCACCTACTTCCCGGCGCTGGCCCTGGGCCCGCTGGCGGAAGGGCTGGCGTGATGACCACTCGTATACCGAAGCACGAGGACTCCATGTCCACAGCACCTTCCGCAGCCACTCCCACACCCCCTTCCGCGGCCACCAGGAGCCGGGCGCCGCACGGCGACGTACCCACAGGTCGGCTCTCTCCCGGGGGGCGTGGCGGCCAGGGGCTCTTCGCACCGGCGCAGCCGGCCCGGTCGGTGCCCGAGGCGTTCCGCAAGCTCGATCCGCGGGTGATGGTCAAGTCGCCCGTGATGTTCGTGGTGTGGATCGGCTCGGTGCTGACCACCGCCTTCTCCTTCACGGACCCGGGGGACTGGTTCGGCTGGACCATCAGCGTCTGGCTCTGGCTGACCGTGTTCTTCGCCAACCTGGCGGAGGCGGTCGCCGAGGGCCGGGGCAAGGCGCAGGCCGACACGCTGCGCAAGGCCAAGACCGACACGGTCGCCCGCCGGGTCGACGGGAGTACGGTCCCCGGTACCGAGCTGGGCGTCGGTGACCTGGTGGTCTGCGAGGCCGGGGACGTCATCCCCGGTGACGGCGACGTCGTCGAGGGCGTCGCCTCGGTCGACGAGTCGGCCATCACCGGCGAGTCGGCGCCCGTCATCCGCGAGTCGGGCGGTGACCGCAGCGCCGTCACCGGCGGGACGAAGGTCCTCTCCGACCGCGTCGTCGTCCGGATCACCGCGAAGCCGGGCGAGACCTTCATCGACCGGATGATCAACCTGGTCGAGGGCGCGGCACGGCAGAAGACGCCGAACGAGATCGCGCTGAACATCCTGCTGGCGTCGCTGACTATCGTCTTCCTGCTGGCCTGCGCCACGCTGACGCCCTTCGCCGACTACGCGGGCACCCGACTGACGCTGGTCGTGCTGGTGGCGCTGCTGGTCTGCCTGATCCCGACCACCATCGGCGCCCTGCTCTCCGCGATCGGCATCGCGGGGATGGACCGTCTGGTCCAGCGCAACGTACTGGCCATGTCGGGGCGCGCCGTGGAAGCCGCCGGCGACGTCTCCACGCTGCTGCTGGACAAGACCGGCACGATCACGCTGGGCAACCGGCAGGCGGCCGAGTTCGCGCCGGTGCGCGGTACGACGGAGGCCCAGGTGGCGGACGCGGCCCAGCTCTCGTCACTGGCCGACGAGACGCCCGAGGGCCGCTCGGTCGTGGTCCTCGCCAAGGAGAGGTACGGGCTGCGCGAGCGGCACCGGGGTGAGCTGACCGGCGCCGAGTGGGTCACGTTCACCGCGCAGACCCGCATGTCCGGCGTCGACGTCGGCGGCCGGAGGATCCGCAAGGGCGCGGCCGGGTCGGTGACGGCCTGGGTGCGCGAGCGCGGAGGCCAGGTCGCCGAGGAGACGGAACACCTGGCCGACGGCATCTCCGCGGCGGGCGGAACGCCGCTGTTGGTCGCCGTGGAGGACGGCGACGGAGCCCGCGTCCTCGGTGTGATCCATCTGAAGGACGTCGTCAAGCAGGGCATGCGGGAGCGGTTCGAGGAGCTGCGGCGCATGGGCATCAGGACCGTCATGATCACGGGCGACAACCCGTTGACGGCCAAGGCGATCGCCGACGAGGCGGGCGTCGACGACTTCCTCGCGGAGGCCACGCCCGAGGACAAGATGGCCCTGATCAAGCGGGAGCAGGCCGGCGGCAAGCTGGTCGCGATGACCGGCGACGGCACCAACGACGCGCCCGCGCTCGCGCAGGCCGACGTCGGGGTGGCGATGAACACCGGCACGTCGGCCGCCAAGGAGGCCGGCAACATGGTCGACCTCGACTCCAACCCGACCAAGCTCATCGAGATCGTCGAGATCGGCAAACAGCTCCTCATCACCAGGGGCGCGCTCACCACGTTCTCCATCGCCAACGACGTCGCCAAGTACTTCGCGATCATCCCGGCGCTGTTCGCGGCGGTCCACCCCGGCCTGGACAAGCTCAACATCATGCGCCTGTCCTCGCCGGACTCCGCGATCCTGTCGGCGGTCGTCTTCAACGCGCTGATCATCGTCGTACTGGTGCCGCTCGCCCTGCGCGGCGTGCGGTACAGGCCGATGAGCGCGGACCGGATGCTCCGGCGCAACCTCGCGGTCTACGGCCTCGGCGGACTGATCGCCCCCTTCATCGGCATCAAGATCATCGACATGCTTCTGTCCCTCATCCCCGGAATCGGTTGACCGCCATGAACAACTCGGTATCGAACACCGTCCGGTTGCTCGGGGCCGGCCTGCACGCCCTCCTCGTGCTGACCCTGGTGACCGGCGTCATCTACCCCCTGGTGGTCACGGGCGTCGCCCAGGCCGTGTTCAACGGCAAGGCGAACGGCTCACAGGTCTCGGCGGAGGGCCGCGTCGTGGGTTCCTCGCTGATCGGGCAGTCGTACAACCTGCCGTTGGAACCGGGGCAGGAGACCCCGGAACCGGACCTGAAATGGTTCCAGGGCCGCCCCGCCAACGGCCTGGGGGAGAACACCCTCAACACCCAGTACCGTCTGATCCTGTCCGGTGCCACCAACCTGGCCGCCGACAACCCGGAGCTGGTCGAGCAGGTGCGGGCGGCGCAGGCCGCCGTCATCGAGGACAACTCGGTGCCCGGTCACACGGTCGAGCGGTCCGACATCCCCGCCGACGCCGTGACCTCCTCCGGCTCGGGGCTGGACCCGCACATCTCCCCACGCTACGCCGGACTGCAGGTACCCCGGGTGGCTCAGGAGAACGGCCTGCCGGTCGCGGAGGTACGGGGGCTCGTCGACCGGCAGGCGGAGGGCCGCACCCTCGGCTTCATCGGCGAGCCGCGGGTGAACGTCCTCGAACTGAACATCGCGCTCAAGGGGCTTGCGACGAAGAGCTGACCAGGAGCGCCGGCTGACCGGGAGCGCCGGCTGACCGGGAGCGCCGGCGCCGGACACGCGTCGGGGCCGGTTCGCAGAGGTACCTGCGGGCCGGCCCCATGGTTCACCGGGCAAAGTGGCGTCGCGCCGCCCGGCTGGTGCTCAGGCGGCGGTCATCAGACCCGCCCCGACAGGGCGGTGCGGGGCGATGGCCCGACCGTCCGGCAGGAGCTCACCGGTGTCCTCGAAGAGGACCACGCCGTTGCACAGCAGGCTCCAGCCCTGCTCCGGGTGGTGCGCCACGAGACGGGCGGACTCCCGGTCGGCGGAGTCGACCGAGGGACACGGCGGTTGGTGCTGACACATGAGTGGGGTCTCTCGGTCTGTTGTGACGGGTGTGTTCGCTGTCTTGGCTGTCTCGCGGCGTGAAGCGTCGTTCATGGCCGCCCCCCGTTGTGAAAGTAGGTCCGAACCCAGTGTTGCCCCACGGGCCTCGATCCGCAGGTATTTTGCTGCACCGCTTCTCACAGGTTGATGACGCCTCACCCGCGCGAACGGTTCACCTCAACTGCACTGTTATTTCGGGTGGTTCGGCATGGCCGGACGGGGCTGGTCCGCGCGGGTGGGTGAGCGGTGCGGGTCAGGCGGGGGAGCGCAGCAGCCGGGCCGGCGTCACCCGGTGCGTGAGGACCGGCAGCAGCTCGGCGACCCGGTGCGGACGGTGGGCCGCGATGCCGGGAGGGGCCGGCGCCAGCGGCACCAGCAGGTCGGTGGCCGCGGGGTGCCCGGTGGCGGCGTCCGCCGCGCAGTCGCCGTGCAGCCACAGCGTGAGCATGTACAGCCCGGGGACCGACAGCAGGCGCGGCTGGTAGTTCTGGGGGACCGACTCGGCCTGACGCAGTGCACGCTCGGTCGAGGCGACGTAGGGGCCCTCGAAGAAGTGCGAGAACGCCCATCCGTCGGGGGTCAGCATGGTCTCCGCCGCCGCCACCGCCCGGTCGCCGCAGCGGATGAGGAACCGCCATCCGGTCAGCCGCGTCGCCGTTACCCCCTCTGCCGTGATCCGGTCCAGGACGTGCACGGGCAGGGGAAGTTCAGGTGTGACGGGTCCCTGGGCGCCGAGCAGGGAGGGAGTCCGGGCCTCGCGGACCGCGGTGGGAGAGGAGAGGGCGGTGAGGACGGAGCGCAGGGCGGGCGCGGGGGCAGGGGGGACACGCAGGGGCATGATGGGTCGCCTCTCATTCGAAGGCATGTGGCGCGAGGGCGGAGCGGGGCGGACGACGCTGTCAGCTCACAGGGCTGGGGAGGCAGGGGCCGGGGTCCGAGAACCAAGAAATAGGTGAGGCCTGCCGCGCGTCAGCTCGACGGCAGGATCCATCGACCGTGGGCGCCGGTCATCTGCCTTGTCCGCGGAGTTTATACGACATGTGTTCAGACTGTGTTTCGACTAGCCGATTCCGGCAACCCGTACAAGATTGTATTCGGCCGTCGATGTGCGGGAATC
>NZ_BAABCQ010000120.1:0-25011 GCF_039539045.1 Streptomyces marokkonensis | reverse complement strand
CGTGGCGTTTCCTCACAATCCCTCCGCCCTCGAACCTCGAGCAGCCGCGTCACGGACGGTAATTGCCCGATATGCGTTCTTGGTTGGCCTATGTGAATCTGAACCCGGACCTGGCCCCCAGATCCCCCTCAGGAGGTAGATCACCATGGCCAAGAACAAGAACAACCGTGATCGTAAGCAGCCCCAGGCCGAGCGCACCCAGCAGACGGCCGAGTCGCCCGTGATGGACCGCGAGGAGCAGCACGGCCCGCAGCTGACGCCCGGCGACGTCGCCTCCCGCAAGCGGCAGAAGCGCTTCGGCCACAACTGAGCCACAACTGGCACCCGCACGACGGGCCGTTGCGGCCCACGCACCCGAGGGGCGCACCCGGAAACGGGTACGCCCCTCGGGTACTTCGGTCACTTCGGGTGCCTCGCCGCCCTGGACACTTCCAGCGCCTCGGCCCCTCCTTCGGCGCCCCGCGCGCTCAGCCCGCGAGGCAGGACGGACCGAGCAGCACCTTCAGGTCGCCGAACAGGGCCGGATCGGGCTTCACCCGGTGCCGGTCCAGCCGCAGCACCGTCGTCTTCCTCGGCCCCTGGAGCTTGATCCGCACCTCGCTGTCGCCCCGGTGGTGCGTGAGGATCTCGCCGAGACGGCTGACCATCGGCGGGGTGACCCGGGTGGCGGGGATGGTGAGGACCACGGGCGCGTTGGTGCCCGCGTTGGACAGGTCGGGGACCATCAGCTCCATGGCGACCAGCCGGGGCACGTCCTCCCGCTTGTCCAGGCGTCCCTTGACGAACACCACGGCGTCCTCGACGAGTTGGGTGGACACCAACTGGTACGTCGCCGGGAAGAACATGCACTCGATGGAGCCCGCGAGGTCCTCCACGGTGGCGATGGCCCAGGCGTTGCCCTGCTTGGTCATCTTGCGCTGGAGGCCGGAGATGATGCCGCCGATGGTGACGACCGCGCCGTCGCCGAAGTCGCCGCCGGTGAGCTGGGAGATACCCGCGTCGGCCTTGTCGGACAGCACGTGCTCCAGACCGAAGAGCGGGTGGTCGGAGACGTAGAGACCGAGCATCTCCCGCTCCTGGGCGAGCAGGTAGGTCTTGTCCCACTCGTCCTCGCCGAAGACGACGTCGAGTCCGAAGCCGGGCTCGTCGTTCTGCTCGTCGCCCATGCCGCCGAAGAGGTCGAACTGGCCCTCGGCCTCCTTGCGCTTGACCGCGACCACGTTGTCGATCATCGGCTCGTACTGCGCGGTGAGGCCCTTGCGGGTGTGTCCCATCTCGTCGAAGGCGCCCGCTTTGATCAGCGACTCCGTCGTCCGCTTGTTGCAGACGACGGCCTCCACCTTGTCGAGGTAGTCGGGGAAGGAGTCGTACTTCCCCTTGGCCTTGCGGCACCTGATGATCGACTCGACGACGTTGGTGCCGACGTTGCGGACGGCGGAGAGGCCGAAGAGGATCACGTCGTCGCCCTGCGCGGCGAAGTTCGACATGGACTCGTTGACGTTGGGCGGGAGGACCTTGATGCCCATGCGCCGGCACTCGTTCAGGTAGACGGCCGACTTGTCCTTGTCGTCCTTGACCGAGGTGAGCAGACCGGCCATGTACTCGGCGGGGTGGTTCGCCTTCAGGTACGCCGTCCAGTACGAGACCAGCCCGTACGCGGCCGAGTGCGCCTTGTTGAAGGCGTAGCCGGCGAAGGGGACCAGCACGTCCCACAGGGCCTGGATGGCCTCGTCGCTGTAGCCCTTCTTGCGGGCGCCCTCCTGGAAGAGGACGAAGTTCTTCGCCAGTTCGTCGGGCTTCTTCTTGCCCATCACGCGGCGGAGGATGTCGGCCTCGCCGAGCGAGTAGCCCGCGATGATCTGGGCGGCCTTCTGCACCTGCTCCTGGTAGACGATCAGGCCGTGGGTGACCGCGAGGACCTCCTGGAGGGGTTCCTCCAGCTCCTTGTGGATCGGCGTGATCTCCTGCAGGCCGTTCTTGCGCAGCGCGTAGTTGGTGTGCGAGTCCATGCCCATGGGGCCGGGACGGTAGAGCGCGGAGACGGCGGAGATGTCCTCGAAGTTGTCGGGCTTCATCAGCCGCAGCAGCGAGCGCATCGGTCCGCCGTCGAACTGGAAGACGCCGAGCGTGTCGCCCCGCTGGAGCAGGTCGAAGGTCTTGGGGTCGTCCAGCGGCAGCGACAGCAGGTCGAGGTCGATGCCCTTGTTGGACTTCACCATCTTGACGGCGTCGTCCATGATCGTGAGGTTGCGCAGGCCCAGGAAGTCCATCTTCAGCAGGCCGAGCGACTCGCACTGCGGGTAGTCCCACTGCGTGATGGTGACGTTGTCCGTGTGCCGCACCCAGACGGGGGCGTGGTCGACGATGGGCTCGCTGGACATGATCACGCCGGCGGCGTGCACACCCATCTGCCGCACCAGGCCCTCGACGCCCTTGGCGGTGTCGATGACCTTCTTCACATCCGGCTCGTTCTCGTACATCCCCCGGATCTCGCCGGCCTCGCTGTAGCGGGGGTGCGTCGGGTCCGTGATGCCGTTGAGGTCGATGCCCTTGCCGAGGACGTCGGCGGGCATGGCCTTGGTGAGGCGGTCGCCCATGGCGTACGGGTAGCCCAGCACGCGCGCGGAGTCCTTGATGGCGTTCTTCGCCTTGATCTTGCCGTACGTGCCGATCATGGCGACCTTGTCGGCGCCGTACTTCTCCGTCACGTACCTGATCACCTCGACGCGCCTGCGCTCGTCGAAGTCGATGTCGACGTCGGGCATGGAGACGCGCTCGGGGTTGAGGAACCGCTCGAAGATCAGACCGTGCGGGATCGGGTCGAGGTCGGTGATGCCCATGGCGTACGCCACGATCGAGCCGGCCGCGGAGCCTCGGCCGGGGCCGACCGCGATGCCCTGGTTCTTGGCCCACATGATGAAGTCGGCGACCACCAGGAAGTAGCCCGGGAACCCCATCTGGATGATGACGTCCATCTCGTACTCGGCCTGCTTCTGGCGGTCGTCGGGGACACCGCCGGGGAAGCGGCGCTCCATACCGCGCCGGACCTCCTCCTGGAACCAGGTGACCTCGGTGAAGCCCGCGGGGATGTCGAACTTCGGCATGAGGTCGCGCTTCTCGAACATGCCGTCGATGTCGACCATTTCGGCGATCAGGCGCGTGTTGGCGCAGCCCTGCTGCCAGGCGTCGGAGGAGTCGATGGCGTACATCTCGTCCGTCGACTTCAGGTAGTAGCCGGTGCCGGAGAACCGGAAGCGGTCCGGGTCGGAGAGGTTCTTGCCGGTCTGGATGCACAGCAGGGCGTCGTGGGCGGTCGCCTCGTGCGCGTAGGTGTAGTGCGAGTCGTTCGTCACCAGGGGCGGGATGCCGAGCTTCTTGCCGATCCGCAGCAGGTCCTCGCGCACCCTGTGCTCGATGTCGATGCCGTGGTCCATCAGCTCCAGGAAGTACCGGTCCTTGCCGAAGATGTCCTGGTAGTCGGAGGCCGCCTGGACGGCCTCGTCGAAGTGGCCCAGGCGCAGCCGGGTCTGCACCTCGCCGGAGGGGCAGCCGGTGGAGGCGACGATCCCCTCGGACCACTGGGAGATCGTCTCCTTGTCCATCCGGGGCCACTTCTGCAGCCAGCCCTCGGCGTACGCGTCGGAGGAGAGACGGAAGAGGTTGTGCAGGCCGGTGCTGTTGGTCGCCCACATGGTCTTGTGGGTGTAACCGCCCGAACCGGAGACGTCGTCCCGCTTCTGGTGCGGCTGGCCCCACTGGATCTTGCGCTTGTTGCGGCGCGACTCGGGGGCGACATACGCCTCGATCCCGATGATCGGCGTGACTCCGGCGCTCTTGGCGGAGTGGAAGAAGTCGTACGCCCCGTGCAGGTTGCCGTGGTCGGACATGGCAATGTGCGACATGCCCATTTCATTGCAGGCCTCGAACATGTCCTTCAGCCGTGCGGCACCGTCCAGCAGCGAGTACTGGGTGTGGACGTGCAGGTGCGTGAACGGCGGCTTGGACACGTTCGGCCTCCTTGGGTCGGATGCTGTGGCGCGCGGCGCCTCGATGGGGGGTGGCGGTCGGGCGACGGGTGGGCGGCGGGCCGCGGTCGGTCCGGGGGTCAGCGTCGAAGTCTATGCCTCGCCACTGACACTCCGAGGCGATCCGCGCGTACCTTCGGGGGCGAGCCCGCGTGTCGGGGCGGACCCCCGGGCGGGGCACTCGCACCCCACCTCGAACGTTGGTCCGAGTGGAGATCCGCTCCACTCGTCACGCATCACCCGCACCAGGAGGCACCAGGCATGTCGGTCCCGCAGCTCAACGAGGAGCACCGCGGCGAGGAGATCCTCGCCGTCTTCGACACCGCCTTCGGCCGGCTGCTGGCCGCGGATCCGGCGGCGTTCCGCGTGAAGTTCCGGAAGATGGCTGCCTCGGCCTTCGCTTTCTACCGCGGCACCGCATGTCTCTTTTACCATGATCTGACCGTGGACCAGGAGTTCGGTCCGCAGCAGGGCGGCCCGTACCTGGACGAGCGGACCTCCCGGGTGTGGATCCACGGCGACCTGCACGCGGAGAACTTCGGCACGTACATGGACTCGACCGGCCGGCTGATCTTCAACGTCAACGACTTCGACGAGGCCTACGTCGGACCCTTCACCTGGGACCTCAAGCGCCTCGCCGCCTCCGTCGCGCTGATCGGGTACGCGAAGGCGCTCAGCGACGAGCAGATCACCGAGCTGGTGCGGGTGTACGCGGACGCGTACCGCGAGCGGATCCGCGCCCTGGCCACCGGGGCCAAGAGCGACGAGGTGCCGCCGTTCACACTGGACACCGCGGACGGGCCGTTGCTGGGCGCCCTGCGTGTCGCCCGTTCCCTCACCCGCTTCGGGCTGCTGGAGACGATGACCGAGATCCGCGACTTCGAGCGGCGTTTCGCCCCGGGCGGCGGCTCCATCGAGCTGGACGCGGCCACCCGCTACAAGGTGCTCGCGGCCTTCGACGGCTATCTGGAGACGCTCCCGGAGTCGTCCCTGGCCCGCCCCGACTCCTACCGCGTGAAGGACGTCGTCGGCCGCCGCGGCATCGGCATCGGCTCCGCCGGCCTGCCCTCGTACAACATCCTCCTGGAGGGCAACAGCGACGCCCTGGAGAACGACGTCGTGATCTACATCAAGCAGGCCCAGACCCCGGCGGTCTCCCGGCACATCACCGACCAGGCCATCCGGGACTACTTCCAGCACGAGGGCCACCGCACGGTGATCTCCCAGCGCGCCCTCCAGGCGCACGCCGACCCGTGGCTGGGCTGGACCGAGCTGGACGGCTCCGGCCAGCTGGTCGCGGAGGTCTCGCCGTACGCCGTCGATCTGGACTGGGGTGACATCGACGACCCGGAGGAGATCGCCGAGGTCGTCGCCGACCTGGGCCGGGCCACGGCGGCCATGCACGCGGCGGCGGACGACCAGTCCGGCGAGTCCCTGGTGCCCTTCTCCACCGAGCGGGCCATCGACGCGGCGATCGCCGCCGACGAGGAGGGCTTCGCTCCCCTGCTGGTCGACTTCGCGCACCGCTACGGCGCACGCGCGCGTGCCGACCACCAGACCTTCGTCGACCTCTTCCGCAACGGCCGGATCCCGGGTCTGTAACCGTCGGCTCTCGCACAGGAACCCTTTAGGGGTCTCTTACCGGGCCCCATGACAGACTCTTCAATCGCTATGGACATATCCGGAACCCCACTCAGAGCCGTGCGCGCGGCGCTGTTCACGGCACTCGTCGTGACGCTCAGCACCGCGTCGCACGTGCTGCTGTCCGGGGTCCCGCTTCCGCTGCCCACCGTGGCCGCGGTCGCCACCGCCGTCTTCCTGATCGCGTACGCCCTGGCCGGGCGGCGCGAGCGCGGCTTCGGGCGGATCGCCGCCCTGCTGATCCCGCTGGAGCTGGCCGCCGACACCGTCTTCACCGCCGGCCAGCACGTCTGCTACGGGCGGACCGGCGGCCCGGTCACGGGCCCGCTGCGCTCCGTCGGCTTCGACGTGCTGTGCGGCGGCGGGACCGGCGTCCACGCCGGCGTCGCCGCCCCGCTGACCCGGGTGACGGGCGCCGAGACCGACCGGCTGGCGACCGTGCTGGCCGACTCCGGCCCCGCGACCGCCTGGCTGCTGCTCGGCGCGCACGTCGGCGTCGGCCTGCTGGCGGCGGCCTGGCTGCGGCGCGGCGAGCGCGCGCTGGCCCAGCTGCTGAGCGCGGTGGCCGCGACCACCTTCCGGCCGCTGCTGCTCGCCGTCACGGCCGTGGGCGTGCGCCGGGCGCCGGCGGTGCGCTGCCCGGCGGCCCCGGCCCGCCGCACCGCCGGCGCCCGCGAACGGATCCTCACGCACTCCCTGGGACGGCGCGGACCACCGTGCTCGGCCGCCTTCGTGTGACTTGTCACCGAGCACCCAGCGGTCCCCCATACGCACTCCGCACACGCCCGTGTGCGCGTCCCCGGAGAGATCACCACCATGAGCAAGCGGAACACCCAGGCGGCCAAGACGGCGGCGCGTGAGCGTCTGCGCGAGGAGCGCGAGCGTCAGGCCAAGCGTGACAAGACCAAGCGGCAGGTCGTCGTGGCCGGCTCCATCGTCGGCGTGCTGGCGATAGCCGGCGGCATCGGCTACGCCGTCATGCAGATGAACGAGCCCTCGGGCTGGGACAAGGCCGCCGACGCCGAGGTGGTGGCCCCGGCCAACACCTCCGGCAAGAACGGCACCACGGTCCTCGTCGGCGACTCCAAGTCCGACCACGTCGTCCACCTCTACGAGGACCCGCGCTGCCCGGGCTGCGCCTCCTTCGAGCAGGGCGTCGGCGAGTCCGTCAACAAGGGCATGGAGGACGGCACCTACAAGCTGTCCTTCACGATCGGCACCTTCCTGGACGGGAACCTCGGCGGCGAGGGCTCGAAGAACGCGCTGAGCGCGCTCGGTGCCGCGCTGAACGTCAGCCCCGAGGCGTTCATCGACTACAAGACGGCGCTCTACTCCTCCGAGCACCACCCGTCGGAGTCGACCGACGAGTTCGCCAAGGACGACTACCTGATCAAGGTGGCGGACTCGGTCGACGCCCTGAAGAACAACAAGAAGTTCCAGGACGCCGTGGAGAAGGGCACCTACGACGCCTGGGCGATGAAGATGAGCGACGCCTTCCAGAAGGCCGAGGACGTCCAGTCGACCCCGACTGTCAAGATCAACGACAAGGTGATCGAGACCCCGGGCACGGACGCCGACTGGCAGAAGGCTCTCAAGGACGCCGGCGTCACCAAGTGAATCCGGCGTGAACGGGCGGGCGAACTTCCCCAGTTCGCCCGCCCGCTCGCATACCGATCAGTAGCCTGATCGGTCGTGACCAGTCGACACAGACCATCCGAGAACACCGTTCCGTCGGCCGCAGACGGTGCGAACACCCGTATCCCGAGCCGCCGTACGGTCGTCAAGGCCGCGGCGGCCGGCGCCGTCCTGGCCGCCCCGCTCGCCGCGGCACTGCCCGCAGGTGCCGCCGACTCCGCCCCCGCCTTCCCGCACGGCGTCGCCTCCGGCGATCCGCTCCCCGACGGCGTCCTGCTGTGGACCCGGGTGACCCCGACACCCGAGTCCATACCGGGTTCCGGGGCCGGCCCGGACACCGAGGTGAGCTGGGTCGTCGCCACGGACAAGGCGTTCACCGACATCGTCACCAAGGGATCCACCACGGCGACGGCCGCCTCCGACCACACCGTCAAGGCCGACGTGCGGGGCCTGTCACCCGCCACGGACTACTGGTTCCGCTTCTCCGCCGGCCCCACCGACTCCCCCGCCGCCCGCACCCGCACCGCCCCCGCGGCCGACGCGGCGGTGGCGGGCCTGCGCTTCGGCGTGGTCTCCTGCTCCAACTGGGAGGCCGGCCACTTCTCGTCGTACCGGCATCTCGCGACGCGCGGCGACCTGGACGCCTGGCTGCACCTGGGCGACTACATCTACGAGTACGGCACCGGCGGGTACGGCAACCGCGACACCGTCGTACGGCCGCACGCGCCCGCCCACGAGATCCTCACCCTCGCGGACTACCGCGTCCGGCACGGCCGGTACAAGACCGACCCCGACCTCCAGGCGCTGCACGCCGCAGCACCGGTCGTGGCGATCTGGGACGACCACGAGATCGCCAACGACGCCTGGTCGGGCGGCGCCGGGAACCACACCGAGGGCGCCGAGGGCACCTGGGCGGCGCGTCAGGCCGCCGCCAAGCAGGCCTACTTCGAGTGGATGCCGGTGCGCCCCGCGATCGCCGGCACCACCTACCGCAGGCTGCGGTTCGGCAAGCTGGCCGACCTGTCGCTGCTGGACCTGCGTTCCTTCCGCTCGCAGCAGGTGGCGCTCGGCGACGGCGAGGTCGACGACCCGGAGCGCACCCTCACCGGCCGCGCCCAGCTCGACTGGCTCAAGTCCAATCTCGCCTCCTCGGACACCACGTGGCGGCTGGTCGGCAACTCGGTGATGATCTCGCCGTTCGCCATCGGCTCGATCCCCGCCGAGCTGCTGAAGCCCCTCGCCGAACTGCTCGGCCTGCCCAAGGAGGGCCTCGCCCTCAACACCGACCAGTGGGACGGGTACACCGACGACCGCCGCGAGCTGCTGGCGCACCTGCGCGCGAACGCCGTCCGCAACACGGTCTTCCTGACCGGCGACATCCACATGGCCTGGGCCAACGACGTGCCGCACAACGCTGCCACGTACCCGCTGTCCGCCTCGGCCGCCACGGAGTTCGTCGTCACCTCGGTGACCTCCGACAACCTCGACGACATCCTCAAGGTCCCCGAAGGCACGGTCTCGGCGATCGCCGCACCGGTCATCCGGGCGGCGAACCGGCACGTCCACTGGGTCGACACCGACCGGCACGGCTACGGCGTGCTGGACATCACCGCGGACCGGACGCAGATGGACTACTACGTCGTCTCCGACCGTACGGAGCCGGACGCCACGTCGAAGTGGGCCCGTTCGTACCGCACGCGCAGCGGCACACAGCGGGTGGAGCGCGTCTACTCGCCCGTCTGATCCGCGTTCGGGGGTGTGTCCGCCTCCTGGAGCGAGTCGAGGAAGCCGAGCGCCACCCGCCAGGTGGCCTCGGCCGCCTCCTCGTCGTAGTCCGGCAGGCCGGGGTCGGTGTAGAGGTGGCCGGCCCCGGCGTATCTGTACACCTCGACGTCGGCGCCGGTCCGGCCCATCTGGAGGTACCAGGCGCTGAGCCAGTCGTCCGTCTCGAAGGCGTCCGGCTCCGCGACGTGCAGCTGGACCGGCAGGTCGTCGACCGAGGCGTTGGCCGCGATGTCCGAGGTGCCGTGCAGGAGGAGCAGGCCACGGGAACGGTGGTCACCGAGGGCGAGGGTCTGGGCGACGGAGGCGCCGAGCGAGAACCCGGCGTACACCAGTCCACGCTCGGAATACGGGGCGGCGGCCAGCACGGCCCGCTTCAGCAGCTCCTCCTTGCCGATCTCCTCATGGTGGGCCATGCCCTCCTCGACCGTGTCGAACGTCCGGCCCTCGAAGAGGTCCGGTGTCCACACCTGGTGCCCGGCTTCGCGCAGCCGGTCGGCGGCCTGCCGCACCGCGGGCCTGAGGCCAAGGGTCGGGTGAAAGAGCACGATGTTCATGAGGCCATGGTGCCAGCCGGGTGTGACAACGCGGTGGGCGGCGATACCCGGGACGGGACGGAAGTCACAGGTTCGCGGCGCGGCGGGTGCGGTTACGTTCGAGGGATGGAGACCATACTCCGCCCCCTGATCGTGGTCGGCGGCTCCGTCCTGCTGACCCTGGTCATCGGCTGGGCGACCGACCTGCTGCTGCGCAAGGCCGACGGGCGGCACCCCGAGACGCCCCTGTGGGGGCTGCTGCGCCGTGCCCGCATCCCCTACCAGCTCCTCCTCTGCTCGGCGCTGCTCAGGGGGTCGTACGTCGAGGCACAGGTGTTCCCCGACCACCGGGAGGGGGTCGGCCGGACGCTGACCCTGGTGCTGATCGGTTCGGCGGCCTGGCTGGTGATCCGGATCGCAGCGGCGGTCGTCGAGACGTCGTACGCCCGCTACGCGCACGCCCACGCCCAGCGGAACCCGGCCCGGGTCCGGCGGGTGCGGACGCAGGTGTCGCTGATCATGCGGGTGGTCTCGGCGGTCGTGGGCGTGGTCGCCGCGGCGTCGATGCTGCTGACGTTCCCCGCGATGCAGGCGGCGGGCGCCTCGCTGCTGGCCTCGGCCGGCATCCTCGGCATCGTCGCCGGTGTGGCCGCCCAGTCCACGCTGGGCAATATGTTCGCCGGGTTCCAGATCGCCTTCGGCGACATGGTGCGCATGGGCGACACGGTCGTGGTGGACGGGGAGTGGGGCACCGTCGAGGAGATCACCCTCACGTTCCTGACCGTGCGCACCTGGGACGAGCGCCGGATCACCATGCCGGTGTCGTACTTCACGTCGAAGCCGTTCGAGAACTGGTCGCGCGGCACTCCGCAGATGACCGGGACCGTCTACTGGCACCTCGACCACTCGGCGCCGCTGGAGCCGATGCGGGAGCGGCTGCGCGACATCCTGCGCGAGTGCCCGGCCTGGGACGGCCGCGACTACAACCTGACCGTCACGGACACCACCCCGAACACCATGCAGGTGCGGGCCCTGGTGACGGCGAAGGACGCGGACGACATCTGGACGGTACGGGTCACGGTCCGCGAGGGGATGATCCGCTGGCTCGCCGACGAGCACCCGTACGCCCTGCCGCGGATCAACACGGCGGACGCGGTCCCGCGCCCGTCCCTCGACGGCCCGCCCCGCCCCCGCCGCTCCTCCGACGGCAGCCCCCGCCGCTTCCCGGAACAGTCGGCCAAGAGCCTGTGACCGCGAGCCCGTGACCGCGCCGAGGCGGCCCGCGTAGGCGCAAACGGCGGGCCCGTCTCGGCGCGGACCACGGGCCCGCCTCAGCGCAGGCTGCGGACGTCGAGCTGACGCAGTACGCGGTCCACGATCTCCGGGTCGGCTCCGGCCTCGCTGCGCGCGGCCAGCACCTCGTGCCGCGCGGCGCTCATCATCTCGCCCTGGATCCGGCGGATCCGCTTCGCCCGCCTCTCCCGCTGCTCCTGCGCCTCGCGCCGTTCCTCGTCGCCGACGTCGGGGCTGATCCGCATCCCGATGTCGAAGGCCCGCCGCAGCAACTGCTCGGACAGCTCCTCCGGCAGTTCCTCGACCGACTCGATCTCCCTGAGCCGCTGCTTCGCCGCCTTCGCCGCCCGTACGGCCAGCTCCTTCTCGTACTCCTTCTCCCGCTCGGTGTCCGCCCGCACCCCGAGCCGACCCACCAGCCACGGCAGCGTCAGCCCCTGGAGCAACAGTGTGACCATGATCACACCGAAGGCTACGAAGATGATCTCCTCCCGGTGGGGGAATGCGGACCCGTCGTCCGTCTCCAGCGGGATCGCGAGCGCCAGCGCGACCGAGGCGACACCGCGCATCCCCGACCACCACATGACGACGGTCTCCCGCAGGGACATGGGGATGTCCTCGTCCCGGTCGCGCCTGGCGTGCAGCCGCTTCGTCAGCCAGGTGGCCGGCAGCAGCCACAGCAGCCGCACCACGATCACCACGCCGGTGATCGCCGCGGCCCAGCCGATCAGTTCGGTCCAGCGTCCGGAGGCCGTGCGGATCGCGTTGTGCAGCTCCAGACCGACCAGTCCGAACGCGACGCCGGTGACGAGCGTGTCGACGACGTCCCACACGGTGTGCCCGGCGAGCCGGGTCATCACGTCGTCGGCGTCGAAGGCGTACTCGGCGAGGAACATCGCGGTGGTGAGCACCGCGAGCACCCCGGAGCCGTGCAGCTCCTCGGCCAGGACGTAGGACCCGTACGGCACCAGCAGCGTCAGGCCGATCTGCAGGGTGGCGTCCCCCAGCACGCTCAGCAGCCTGTTGGTGGCCCAACCCAGCGCGAGGCCGACCGCGACGGCGACGACGGCGGACAGCACCAGGTCGAGTCCGGCCCGCCACGGCGAGAAGGTGCCGCCGACGGCCGCGGCGATGGCCACGTGGTACAGGACGATGGCCGTGACGTCGTTGAACAGCCCCTCGCCCTCCAGGATGGAGACCAGGCGGCGCGGCAGTCCCAGTTGCCCGGCGACGGCGGTCGCCGCGATGGGGTCGGGCGGCGCCACCAGCGCGCCCAGCGCGAAGGCGGCGGCGATCGGCAGCCCCGGCACGATCGCGCTCGCCACCGCGGCCACGCAGGTCATGGTGACGAAGACCAGCGCGACCGCCAGCAGGAAGATCGGGCGTTTGTTGGCCGCGAACTGCCGCCAGGACGTGCGCCGCACGGCCGCGTACAGCAGCGGCGGAAGCAGCGCGGGCAGGATGAGCTCGGGCGGGATGTCGACGTTGGGCACGAACTCGAGCAGTGCCAGGACGACCCCGAGGACCGTCATCAGCACCGGCGCCGGCAGCCCGAGCCGGGCACCGGCCGGGACGCTCAGCAGGGCCCCGAGCAGCAGCATGAACAACAGGGCCAACTGATCCACGGTCAGCGCTCCGGCGGGGTCTAGGGGCTGTGACGGCGGACCTCAAGCCTGCCACGCCACCGGCCCCACCAGCCCGTTCGGCGCCCCGGTTACAGGGCGCGCCGCATCGCGCGGTGGGGGATCCCGGCGTCGGGGAACTCGGGTCCGTACGCCTCGTACCCCAGTCGCTCGTAGAAACCCAGGGCGTGGGTCTGCGCGTGCAGGTCCACCGCGGTGAGGCCACGCGCGCGTGCCGCCTCCTCGACGGCCCGCACCAGCGCGGCGCCGACGCCCAGCCCGCGGGCCCGTGCGGTCACCGCGAGCCGGCCCAGGGAGCCGACGGACGGGTCGCCGTCGCCGTTCTTCGCCGCGGCGGCCGCGCCGTGCAGCAGCCGGCCGGTGCCCAGCGGTACGCCGTCCTCCCGGACCGCCAGGACGTGCACGGCGTCGGCGTCGTGGACGTCGTACTCGATGTCCTCGGGGACCTTCTGCTCGCCGACGAAGACGTCCTTGCGCACCGCGAAGCACGCCTCCCGGTCGCCGAGATCCTCGGCGAGCCGCACCTCGTACGAGAGCGTCCGCTCCGGGGCGCTCACCCGTAGGTCTCCTCGCGGACCAGGTCCAGGGCCTGCTGGAGGTCCTCGGGGTAGTCACTGGCGTACTCGACCCACTGGCCGTCGCCGGGGTGCTCGAACCCGAGCCGTACGGCGTGCAGCCACTGGCGGGTCAGGCGCAGCCGCTTGGCGAGCGTGGGGTCCGCGCCGTAGGTCAGGTCGCCGACGCAGGGGTGCCGGTGGGCGGCCATGTGGACGCGGATCTGGTGGGTGCGGCCGGTCTCCAGCTTCACGTCGAGCAGGGAGGCGGCGCGGAAGGCCTCGATGAGGTCGTAGTGCGTGACGGAGGGCTTGCCCTCGGCGGTGACGGCCCACTTGTAGTCGTGCTGGGGGTGACGGCCGATGGGGGCGTCGATGGTGCCGCTGGTCGGGTCGGGGTGGCCCTGCACGAGCGTGTGGTAGCGCTTGTCGACCGTGCGCTCCTTGAACTGGCGCTTGAGCGAGGTGTACGCGCGCTCGGACTTGGCCACCGCCATCAGGCCGGAGGTGCCCACGTCGAGGCGGTGCACGATGCCCTGCCGCTCGGCGGCACCGGACGTGGAGACGCGGTACCCGGCGGCGGCCAGTCCGCCGATGACGGTCGGGCCGCTCCAGCCCGGGGACGGATGGGCGGCGACGCCGACCGGCTTGACGATCACGATCACGTCGTCGTCGTCATGCACGATCTCCATGCCCTCGACGGGCTCGGCGACCACCTGCACCGGCGCGGGCGCCTGCGGCATCTCCACCTCGAGCCAGGCGCCGCCGTGGACCCGTTCGGACTTGCCGACCACCGATCCGTCGACCTGGACCTTGCCCGCCGCGGCGAGTTCCGCGGCCTTGGTACGGGAGAAGCCGAACATGCGGGAGATGGCGGCGTCGACACGCTCGCCCTCCAGGCCGTCGGGCACGGGCAGGGTGCGGATCTCGGGAATCGTGCTCACCCGTCGAGTATGCCGGACGGACCGGACACTCCCGAACGCGCGCTCAGTCCTCGCGGACGGCAGCCCTCGCGGACGGTCAGTGCTGGTGGACGCTCAGTCCTTGTGGACGGTCCCGTCCGGGTCCAGGCCCCGGAAGGAGAGGATCACGATCAGGATGCCGCCGCAGACGATCGCCGAGTCGGCGAGGTTGAAGACGGCGAAGTGCTTGGGCGCGATGAAGTCCACGACCGCGCCCTGGAAGACGCCGGGCGCGCGGAAGATCCGGTCGGTGAGGTTGCCGAGGGCGCCGCCGAGCAGCATGCCGAGCGCGATCGCCCACGGCACGCTGTGGAGCTTGCGCGCGAGGCGGGCGATCACGACGATCACGGACGCCGCGATCACCGTGAAGATCACGGTGAAGGCCTCACCGATACCGAAGGCCGCGCCCGCGTTGCGGATCGCCACGAACCGCAGCCAGTCCCCGACGATCTCGATGGGCTCCTGGTGCTCCAACTTGGCGACCACGATCATCTTGCTGACCAGGTCGAGGAGGTACGCGAACACGGCGACCGCGAACAGGACGGCGATCCGCCGCTTGCCCCGGGGGCGCTCCGGGGGCTGCTCCTGCTCGGCGTCGGGCCGCTCCTGTCCGTCCCCGGCCGCGTCCGGGGTGTCCGGCGTACCGATGATGCGCTCCGCCTCTGCCACGTGAGTCCCTCAACCTAGGTACCTGACTGACGACGAGGGTACGGCACGTCTTCCGTCCCGTACGTGCTCAGGACGCATACGGAGGCGGACGGCGGCGGGCAGCGGCGGATCAGTACCGGCGCTCCTGCTTCTGCTTGCACTCGACGCACAGGGTGGCCCTCGGGAAGGCCTGCATGCGCGCCTTGCCGATGGGGTTGCCGCAGTTCTCGCACAGGCCGTAGGTGCCCGCGTCCAGGCGTTCCAGGGCGCGCTCGGTCTGGGTGAGCACCTCGCGCGCGGTGGCGGCCAGCGCCAGTTCGTGCTCGCGCGTGATGTTCTTGCTGCCGGTGTCGGCCTCGTCGTCGCCCGCACCGTCCCCGGAGTCCCGCATCATGCCCTGCAGCGACCGCTCGGAGGCGTCGATCTCGGAGCGCAGCCGGTCGGCCTCGGACTGCAGCTCGCCGCGCGCCTCCTCGGCCTCCTGCGGCGTCCAGGGCTCCTCGCCGGGGCGTACCGCGAGGTCGCCGGGGTCCGCGGCGTCGCGGGCCTTGGGAACGGCGGACTTGGCCGTCGTGGCCGTGCCAGGAGTCTTCTTCGCAACCACCGTCGTGGCTCCCGTCTGCTCCGCGGCCTCGGCCGCGCCCGCTTTCTTGGCCGTGCTCTTCTTCGCCGTGCTCTTCTTGGCCACGGTCTTCCTCGCCGGGCCCTGCTGCTTCGCCGCGGTCTTCTCTGCCGCGGTGCTCTCCTCGTTCTTCTCCGCGGTGTTCTCCTCCGCGGAGATCTCCTCCGCGGCGATCTCCTCCGCGGCGATCTCCTCCGCGGCGATCTCCTCCGCTGGAACCTCCTTCGCCGGGGCCCTCTTCGCTGCGGTCTTCTTCGCAGTCGCCTCCGACTGCTGTACGGCGGTCTTCTTCCCCACCATGGCCGCGGCCCCTTCACATATTGCGATCTTGCGCGCGAATCGTGCTGGGACGATAAATCGACTCGGGTCCCGCGGCAACGGGGCACGCCGCCCGATTCGCCCGCCACCGCACGCCGCTCGGCGAGCATGCATGCGTTGTGCCCAGCTCCTCGCGCGGTAATCCGCCCGAATCGCTCCCGGCCGGGCCGCCGGGGAACCGGACTCCGTCGGCGGCATTCGGGTCACGCCCAGCCGCACGAAGGCCACGGAGCACCTCCTTCCCCCGCGGTGCCGAAAACCGGTCGGCCGCTGTCCGCGCGGCGCCGTACACTGGGCGCAGCGAAAGGCGTGGATGGGGACGAGTAGCGGCGTAAGCGGCCCAGAGCGACCCGGGGACGGTGTGAGCCCGGGGGCGAGCGCGACGTGAAGATCACCCCGGAGCCGCCGGAGGAAAGCCGTGACGGGACGGTCACGGCGAGTAGAACCGGCTCGCGACCCCAATGAGGGGGCTCACCGGCGCACACGAAGCACCGGAGAGCCAAGGAGGGTGGTACCGCGGGAGCACGGCTCTCGTCCCTCCGACGGAAGGCAGCACGTCCGCCGGAGGAAGCTCGTTGAATACGCAGCCGCAGTACCGCCAGGTGCCCGCCCAGGTCGACCTGCCCGCGCTCGAACACGCGGTGCTCGACTTCTGGCGTGAGCAGAAGATCTTCGCCAAGAGCCTGGAGCAGTCCGAGGGCCGCCCCGAGTGGGTGTTCTACGAGGGCCCGCCCACCGCCAACGGCATGCCGGGCGCCCACCACATCGAGGCCCGCGTCTTCAAGGACGTCTTCCCCCGCTTCCGCACCATGCGCGGGTACCACGTGGGCCGCAAGGCCGGCTGGGACTGCCACGGACTGCCGGTCGAGCTGGCGGTGGAGAAGGAGCTCGACTTCTCCGGCAAGCAGGACATCGAGGCGTACGGCATCGCCGAGTTCAACGCCAAGTGCCGCGAGTCGGTGACCCGCCACACCGACGCCTTCGAAGAACTCACCACCCGCATGGGCTACTGGGCCGACCTCCAGGACCCGTACCGCACGATGGACCCCGAGTACATCGAGTCCGTCTGGTGGTCGCTGAAGGAGATCTTCGACAAGGGCCTGCTGGTCCAGGACCACCGCGTAGCCCCCTGGTGCCCCCGCTGCGGCACCGGCCTGTCCGACCACGAGCTGGCGCAGGGCTACGAGACGGTCGTCGACCCGTCCGTCTTCGTGCGCTTCCCGCTGACCTCGGGCCCGCTGGCCGGCGAGGCAGCGCTCCTGATCTGGACGACCACGCCCTGGACCCTGGTCTCCAACACCGCGGTCGCCGCGCACCCCGAGGTCACCTACGTGGTCGCGACGAACGGCGAGGAGAAGCTGGTCGTCGCCGAGCCGCTGGTCGCCAAGGCCCTCGGCGAGGGCTGGGAAACCACCGGGCAGTCCTTCACCGGCGCCGAGATGGAGCGCTGGAGGTACCAGCGGCCGTTCGAGCTGGTGGAGTTCCCGAGCGCCGGCGAGGGAACCGACGGGCACAGCCCCGAGCCCGCCCACTACGTCGTCAACGCCGACTACGTCACCACCGAGGACGGCACGGGACTGGTCCACCAGTCCCCCGCCTTCGGTGAGGACGACCTCAAGGTCTGCCGCTCCTACGGCCTGCCGGTGGTCAACCCGGTCCGCCCGGACGGCACCTTCGAGGAGGACCTCCCGCTGGTCGGCGGCGTCTTCTTCAAGAAGGCCGACGAGAAACTGACGGAGGACCTGGACACCCGGGGCCTGCTCTTCAAGCACATCCCGTACGAACACAGCTACCCGCACTGCTGGCGCTGCCACACCGCGCTGCTGTACTACGCGCAGCCGTCCTGGTACATCCGCACCACCGCCGTCAAGGACCGTCTCCTCGAGGAGAACGAGAAGACCAACTGGTTCCCGGACTCGGTCAAGCACGGCCGGTACGGCGACTGGCTGGACAACAACATCGACTGGGCGCTCTCCCGCAACCGCTACTGGGGCACCCCGCTGCCCGTCTGGCGCTGCGAGGACGACCACCTCACGGTCGCGGGCTCCCGCGCCGAACTGACCGAGCTGACCGGCACCGACCAGTCCGCCCTGGACCCGCACCGCCCGTACATCGACGAGGTCACCTTCGCCTGCCCGCAGGACGGGTGCGGCAGGACGGCCACGCGCGTGCCGGAGGTCATCGACGCCTGGTACGACTCGGGTTCGATGCCGTTCGCGCAGTGGGGCTACCCGCACAAGAACAGGGAACTGTTCGAGTCCCGCTACCCGGCGCAGTTCATCTCCGAGGCCATCGACCAGACCCGCGGCTGGTTCTACACGCTGATGGCGATCGGCACCCTGGTCTTCGACAAGTCGAGTTACGAGAACGTCGTCTGCCTCGGCCACATCCTCGCCGAGGACGGCCGCAAGATGTCCAAGCACCTGGGCAACACCCTGGACCCGGTCCCGCTGATGGACCGGCACGGCGCGGACGCGGTCCGCTGGTTCATGGCGGCCGGCGGCTCCCCGTGGGCGGCCCGCCGCGTCGGCCACGGCACCATCCAGGAGGTCGTCCGCAAGACGCTCCTCACCTACTGGAACACGGTCGCCTTCCAGGCCCTGTACGCCCGCACCACGGGCTGGGCCCCCAGCGAGGCCGACCCGGCCCCCGCCGACCGCCCGATCCTGGACCGCTGGCTGCTCTCCGAGCTGCACGCGCTGACCGACCAGGTCACGCAGGCACTGGACGCCTACGACACCCAGCGCGCCGGCAAACTGCTGTCCGCGTTCGTCGACGACCTGTCGAACTGGTACGTACGCCGCTCCCGCCGCCGCTTCTGGCAGGGCGACAAGGCGGCGCTGCGCACGCTGCACGAGGTCGTCGAGACGGTCACCGGGCTCATGGCCCCGCTGACCCCGTTCATCACCGAGCGGGTCTGGCAGGACCTGGTCGTTCCGGTCACGCCGGGCGCCCCCGAGTCCGTGCACCTGTCCACCTGGCCGGAGGCGGACCTGTCGGCGATCGACCCGGAGCTGTCGAAGCAGATGGTCCTGGTCCGCCGCCTGGTCGAGCTGGGCCGCGCCACGCGCGCGGAGTCGGGCGTCAAGACCCGGCAGCCGCTCCGGCGCGCGCTGATCGCGGTGGCGGGCTTCGAGGCGCTCTCCCCCGAGCTGCACTCGCAGATCACGGAGGAGCTGAACGTCGAGTCCCTCGCGTCGCTGAGCGAGGTCGGCGGCTCCCTCGTCGACACGACGGCGAAGGCCAACTTCCGTGCGCTGGGCAAGCGGTTCGGCAAGCGCGTCCAGGACGTCGCGAAGGCCGTCGCGGGCGCGGACGCGGCGGCGCTCTCCCTGGCCCTGCGTGAGGGCACGGCGTCGGTGGAGGTCGACGGTGAGACGGTCACCCTCGCCCCCGACGAGGTGATCATCACGGAGACGCCGCGCGAGGGCTGGTCGGTCGCCTCCGACTCGGGCGCCACCGTGGCCCTGGACCTGGAGATCACCGAGGAGCTCCGCCTGGCGGGCCTCGCCCGGGACGCGATCCGCCTGATCCAGGAGGCCCGCAAGAACAGCGGGCTCGACGTGGCCGACCGGATCGCGCTGCGGTGGACGGCCACGGACCCGGCGACGATCGCCGCCCTGACCGGCCACTCGGGCCTGATCTCCGACGAGGTCCTCGCGACGGACTTCGCCCAGGGCGAGGCGGACGACACGTACGGCGCCCCGTTCACGGACGAGGGGCTGTCCCTGACGTTCCGTCTGCGCAAGCAGTAGTAACCACGGGTCCCACGGGTGGTCCCACGGATGACGACAGAAGGGCCCGGCCTCCGAAAAGGGGCCGGGCCCTTCTGCCCGTACCCGCGCGGCTGCGGGCAACGGTGCCGCCGACGCGGCCCGGCGCGGCAACGGATCAGCGGGTCAGCGGGTCAGCGGGTCAGCGGGTCAGCGGGTCAGCGCGGCGGTACCCCGCGACGCCGGGCCGCGCACCCACCTCGGCCCGCCACCAACGCCCCGTGTCTGGCACCGCGCACGACAAAAGGGCGGGCCCCGGGTCAGAAACCCGGGGCCCGCCCTGAACGCTGCCGGCGGTTACGCCGTACTACCGTTCGTCAACCCGTCAGTTGTCGTCCTCGTCGATCAGGAACCCTCGCATCGGCGAAGGCGCCTGCCCCATCGGCGACGGCCCCTGCGGCCGCACCGGAGCCATCGGCTGGGTCATCGCGGGCGACATCTGCTGCTGACCGCCGTAGGACGGGCCGTTCTGGCTCGGCCCGTTGCCCATCGACTGGTTGCCGCCGCCGTACGACGGGGCACTCGCGCCGGCCGGTGCCATGGAAGGCGCCGGGGACGGCGGCAGGGAGGCCGTCGCGGGCGTACGCGGCGGGGCGAGCGAGTCGTCCGCCTGGGTCTCCAGCTGACGCAGCTGCGACTCCAGGTACGACTTCAGCCGGGTCCGGTACTCGCGCTCGAAGCCGCGCAGATCCTCGACCTTGCGCTCCAGCGTGGCGCGGGCGGACTCCAGGGAGCCCATCGCGACGCGGTGCTTCTCCTGCGCGTCCCGTTCCAGGGCGTCCGCCTTGGCACGGGCGTCCCGCTCCAGACCCTCGGCACGCGAACGCGCCTCGCCGACGATCTTGTTGGCCTCGGACCGAGCCTCGGCGATCGCCTGGTCGGCGGTCTGCTGGGCCAGCGAGAGGACACGCGCGGCGCTGTCGCCACCGGGGCCGCCCTGACCGGGCATGCCGGGGCCACCGGGACCGCCGTGACCCTGCGGGCCGCCCATGGGGCCGCCCATCGAACCAGGGCCCATCTGACCCTGCATCGGGCCGGGACCGCCCTGGCCCATCGGCCCCGGACCCTGGCCCATCGGGCCGGGACCCTGCGGGCCGCCCTGTCCGCCGGGGCCGGCGGGCAGCTGCGGGGCACCGCTCGGCAGCTGGGGCGGACCACCCATGGGGCCACCCATCTGCTGCTGCGGCGGGCCCGATATGCCGGCGGGCACCGGAGCGCCGGGACCTCGCATGCCCTGCTGCGGCATCCCCCCCTGCTGCGGCGGGTGCTGCTGCTGGTGCTGCTGATGCTGTTGCTGCTGTTGTTGCTGCTGCTGTTGTTGCGGCTGCTGGTCCTGCGGCGGTTCCGGTGGCTTGCGCATGTTCTGCTGGTTCTGCGCAGCCGCGCGCGTCGCCGCGGCCAGCTTGGCCCGCAGGTCCTCGTTCTCGCGGAGCAGGCGGGTCAGTTCGGCTTCGACTTCATCGAGGAAGGCATCGACCTCGTCCTCGTCATAGCCTTCTCGGAGGCGGACGGTCGTGAACTGCTTGTTCCGCACGTCCTCGGGGGTCAACGGCATCTCTTCACCTCAACGTTGTCGTCGGCATTCGGCAAGCCCGTATCTCTGTCATCGCTCACAGCTGGCTCACGATCGAGATCAGGATGTAGACGATGATCATCAGTACGAAGAAGGACAGGTCGAGCGCCACGCCCCCGAGACGCAGCGGCGGGATGAACCGCCGCAGAAGCTTCAACGGTGGATCGGTGACAGTGTAGGTGGCCTCCAGAACGACCACCATCGCCTTGCCGGGTTGCCACGAGCGGGCGAACTGGAACACGTAGTCCATGACCAACCTGAAGATGAGCACGATGAGGAAGCACATCAGCGCGATGTAGACGACATCCAGGACCACGCTCATGACCTGTGCTTCCCTCTCCCCTGAACCATCTCTCGGACCCGTTCTCGGATCCGCGTTCTTGCTCTGTACCGGTGGTGCGTCTCAGCTCTGGTTGAAGAACCCGCCCTCTGCGATGCGGGCCTTGTCCTCCGCCGTGACATCGACGTTAGCAGGAGACAGCAGGAACACCTTCTGCGTCACCCGCTCGATACTGCCGTGAAGACCAAACACCAAACCGGCCGCAAAGTCGACAAGTCGCTTCGCATCTGTGTCATCCATCTCAGTCAGATTCATGATCACCGGCGTGGCCTCACGGAAGTGTTCCCCGATGGTACGGGCCTCGTTGTAGGTCCGGGGGTGAAGCGTGGTGATCCGGTAGGGCTCTCGTTCGGACACGACCTTGGGCATGATGACCGGTGCGCTCTTTTCCAGGCTCGCGCGTTCTTGTGTGATGGATGCCACGGGCGCGATACGCGCCGGGCGGCCCGATTCCGCCGCAAGCGAAGTGGCACGCGGCACCGGCTCGCGCTGGGCGGGCGGTTGTACGACTCGTACCTCTTCGTCCCTCAGGGGCTGATGTGACACATGCGGCTGGTGCGCCGGTTCGTGCCGCCGGTGGTCCCGCTCGAGCTCCGGGTCCAGTTCCGGTTCGAAGTCGTCATCGGGGTCGAACCCCCGGCCGTCGTACCCATCGTCCTCCACGAGGCCGAGGTAGACCGCCATCTTGCGCATCGCGCCGGCCATGCTCTGAGTCCTCCGCTCTGTGGTGGATCGGCTGACGACTGCCAAATGCCCGCGATCCACGAGGTCGTTGCGTCCGCCTTTCGGCGGCAATGACCATATTTTCTGCTGTGGTCCGACTTCTTGGCGACGTTACCCGAGCCCGGGGCGGACTCCGAGTACCGCACTGCCGACGCGCACATGTGTCGCTCCGGCGGCCACGGCCTGCTCGAGGTCCGCACTCATCCCTGCGGAGACCATGTTCGCAGCAGGATGGGTTCGGCGCACGCAGGTCGACAAATCCATGATGCGCTCGAAGGCGGCCCGTTGACGGCCCGCGTATGCGCCGGTCAGCGGGGCGACGGTCATCAGTCCGTCGAGCCGCAGCCCCTCCGATCCGGCGACGAGGTCGGCCAACTCTTCGATTCCCGCGGGCGAGACGCCACCTCGTCCACCACGACCCCCCTCCCCCGCGTCGAGCGCGACCTGGAGCAGGCAGCCCACCTCGCGCCCGGTCCGCACGGCCTCCTTGGACAGGGCCGTGACCAGCCTGGCCCGGTCGATGGACTGCACGACGTCCGCGTAGCCGACCACGGACCGCACCTTGTTGGTCTGCAACTGGCCGACGAAATGCCACGAAAGCGGCAGATCCGAACATACGGCGGCCTTGGGGGCCGCGTCCTGGTCGCGGTTCTCCGCGACATGGCGCACGCCCAGTCCCGAGAGAATGCGCACATCGTCCGCCGGGTAGGTCTTGGTGACCACGATCAGGGTCACGTCGTCGCGGCGACGGCCTGCGGCCTCGCACGCGGCGGCGATGCGCTCTTCCACTCCCGCCAGATTCGCGGCGATTTCCTGCTTACGGTCCGTCATGCCCCATCAGTCCAGCCAGACATAGCCCGCGAGCCGCCCGGTGGCGCGGTCGCGTCGGTACGAGAAGTGGTCCTTCGACTCCAGGGTGCACACCGGCGACTGCGCCCGGTCCCGCACCCCGAGGCGTTCGAGCTGCGCGTGCACGCCGGCGCTCACATCGACCGCCGGAGTGCCCCAGCCGGTCTCGGCGTACGCCGCCGGTTCGACACCGGCGACCTCGACCCTCATCCGCTCCGGCACCTCGTAGCACCGGCCACACACGGCGGGTCCGGTGCGGGCGACGATCCGGGCGGGGTCCGCGCCGAGTTCGGTCATGGCCCGTACCGCGGCGGGGACCACCCCGGCAACCAGGCCGGGCCGGCCCGCGTGGGCCGCGGCGGCGACGCCGGCGGCGGGGTCGGCCAGCAGGACGGGCACGCAGTCGGCGGTGAGGACGGCGAGGGGGATCCCGCGTTCGGCGGTGACGACCGCGTCGACCCGCACAACCGGGCCCTCCCCCCAGGGCCCGTCGACCACGGCGACATCGGCGCCGTGCACCTGGTTCATCCAGACCACCCGGGCCGGGTCGACACCCAGCGACTCGGCTGCCAGCCCCCGGTTGGCCGTCACGGCACCGGGGTCGTCGCCGACCGCGCCGCCGAGATTGAGCTCCTCGTACGGAACGGCGCTCACTCCGCCCCACCGGTCGGTGAAGCCGAAGTGCGCGCCGTTCACGGTGTCGCGCTGTCCTATCACTTCAGGAAGTCCGGCACGTCCAGTTCCTCGGCGGCGCTGTCCGAGTAGGTCCGGGACGGCGGCACCGGCGGCGCGGAGACCGGCGGCAAGTCGCTCACCGGCTCCGGCACGGGGGCCGGCTCCGGGTCCTCCTTCGGCTTGACGCTGCCGAGCGAGCCGAAGGACGGACGGCTCTCGGTCTGCCGTACCGGGGTGGGCTCCTCGCGCTTGGCCGAGGAGGAGCCGAGGACGTTGTCCCGCTTGGACGGCGGCTGGCCCCCGTCGAAGCCGGCCGCGATCACGGTGACCCGGACCTCGTCGCCCAGGGCGTCGTCGATGACGGCGCCGAAGATGATGTTGGCCTCGGGGTGAGCGGCCTCACTGACCAGCTGAGCGGCCTCGTTGATCTCGAACAGGCCGAGGTCGGAACCGCCGGAGATGGAGAGCAGCACGCCCCGGGCGCCGTCGATGGAGGCTTCGAGCAGCGGCGAGGAGATCGCCATCTCGGCCGCGGCCACCGCGCGGTCGTCGCCGCGGGCCGAGCCGATGCCCATGAGAGCCGAACCGGCCTCGGACATGACCGACTTCACGTCGGCGAAGTCCAGGTTGATCAGGCCCGGGGTGGTGATGAGATCGGTGATGCCCTGCACACCGGACAGCAGTACCTGGTCGGCGGACTTGAACGCGTCGAGCACGCTGACCTGGCGGTCCGAGATGGACAGCAGCCGGTCGTTGGGGATGACGATGAGGGTGTCGACCTCTTCGCGGAGTTCCGCGATGCCGTCCTCGGCCTGGTTGGCGCGGCGCCGCCCCTCGAAGGTGAACGGGCGGGTGACCACGCCGATGGTGAGGGCGCCCAGCGAGCGGGCGATGTTGGCCACGACGGGCGCGCCGCCGGTGCCGGTGCCGCCGCCTTCTCCGGCCGTCACGAAGACCATGTCGGCCCCCTTGAGGACCTCCTCGATCTCCTCACGGTGATCCTCGGCGGCCTTGCGGCCGACGGCCGGGTTGGCTCCGGCGCCGAGTCCGCGAGTGAGTTCGCGGCCGACGTCGAGCTTGACGTCGGCGTCGCTCATCAACAGAGCTTGCGCGTCGGTGTTGATGGCGATGAACTCGACGCCCTTGAGACCGACCTCGATCATCCGGTTGATGGCATTGACACCACCGCCGCCGACACCGATGACTTTGATGACTGCGAGGTAGTTCTGCGGTGCTGCCACGTCGAAGGCCTCTCGCCTCGAGTTACGTGTCGTCGATCCGCCGGAGCACTGCTGCCCCCGCGACCCGACGACTGATGCCGAATGGGACGGTCCGTAGCGCCGACCCGAACCCTAACGCTGAAGTTTAGGGTTACCAGTGTGTCCGTTCCTTGGAGTCTTCTGAACAGGACACTAAGTC